>NZ_JBYTEP010000046.1:0-33669 GCF_058792015.1 Cellulomonas sp. EB106-03-03-XG116 | reverse complement strand
CGGCCGGGGCGGACGCCGCGGCGCCGGCCTCCAGCGGGGCGCGCCCCGCGACCGCGTGCACGGGCTCGCCGTACGCGCCGCCCGGGTCGGTGGCGTGGTCGCGCTGCGTCGGGAAGCCGCCGCGGTCGACGACGTCCACCGGCGCGGTGTCGGCGATCAGGCCGAGCTCGGCCTCGAGCGTGCCGGGCTCCGGGTTCTCCTCCGCGCCGCCCTGGCCCGGGTCGCCGCCGGCGTAGGCCCCGGCGCGGGTGCCCCAGCCGGAGGCGTGCGCCATGCGCAGGAAGCCGAGCAGGCGGACCGGCATGAGGAAGAACGTCGAGACGATGATGAAGATCGGCAGCCGGAAGAAGTCGCTGGGGACCTCCTGCAGGTGCCGGATCTGCCGGATCGCCATCGACAGCACCGAGGACACGACCATCAGTCCGATGACCCAGAACCAGCCCGCCTGGGCGCCGTACGTCTCGAGCATCGCTTCGTAGAGGTTGACGCCCGTGCCGCTGACGGAGCGGTAGATCCAGCCGGCGATCGTCCCGACGAGCAGGAACGGCAGCAGGATGTCGGTGAGGAAGAAGATCGCCAGGATCGGCGCGTGCCCGAGCATCCAGGGCAGCATCCGCAGCGTGTTGTACTGCGAGCCGCGGGCCCAGCGGAGCTGCTGCTTGAACAGCTTCTTCACCTGCAGCGGGGCGTCGGTGTAGACGAGGCTCGTGTGCTGGTAGACGGTCCGGTAGCCCTGCTTGAGCGTCAGGTTCGTCAGGGTGCGGTCGTCGGAGACCTCGAGGAAGACGCCCATGAACCGCTGGGTCATGAAGTCGTCCATGACGTCGATGAGGATGTGCCGGCGGAACGCGATCGTGCGGCCCGGGAGGCAGCCGACCTGGCCGAGCACCGACTGGGCGGGCATCGAGTAGAGCGAGCGCGAGTTCTCCAGCCAGTCCGCCCAGCGGGTGATCCAGGAGCGGGTCGGCTCGAGGATCCGCTGGCGGGTGGTGACGCCGCCGACGTTCGTGTCCTTGAACGGCTTGATCAGCTCGGGCAGCGTGCCCGGCGTCCAGACCGTGTCCGAGTCGAGCAGCACGGTGATGTCGTACTTCGACATCTCGGTGCCGATCTTGACGGCGTTGCGCTTGCCCGGGATCGGGGTGTGCACCCAGCGGACCAGCGGCGCGAACTCCTCGCAGACCGCCTCGAGGTCCGGGTTGCGCTTGCCGTTGATGACGACGATGACCTCGTCGGGCCGCTGCTCGGTCACGCGCGTCAGCACGTCGCGGAACAGGTCGAGGGGCTCGTCGACCACCGGGACGATCACGCTGGTCGTCTCGTGGTGCTCCTCGGTCCACGGGCGGTACCGGCGGGACAGGCCCACCTTGAGCAGCCACAGGGCCCAGACGAGCCCGGAGAAGATCGTGAACAGGTACAGCTCGGCTTGCTCGTCGAGCATGTGCCGGATCTGCAGGATGAAGATGAACATCGCTCACCTCGGCGTCGGTCGGGAGGGGGCCGGCGGCGACGGTGACGCGGCGGAGAACGGGGTCGGGATGCGCTGTCCCGGTCGGGAGGCGGTGCGCCTCTGTGACTGGAGTGGGGGGCAGACGAGGACGTGGTGTCACCCGTTCGGACGGGCGGCGACGAGACGATCGGGTGGAGTCTGTGCGCCGGTTGAGCTCCCGGCCTCGAGTGGGCCCAGCGTGTTGGACGCGGTGGGCGTCGCGCAACTCGCACCCGGCAATTCGGGCATGGTTTGTGAGATGGATCACAGACTACCTGTCCGGATTGCCCGCAAATGCGCAGATCACAGTCGTGCAAGTCGGACATGTCCGGAACCGGGAAGCGCTTCAACGGCGTCGCAGGTCAGCACGCGTGTCGCGCGTTGCGGGGATGTGTCGTAAGGAAGTCGACGGCGTGAAGCCGGTCACAACGCGCGGTGACGCGCGTCAGAGTCAGGCCCTGCTATGACACGACGTCACCCGATCGGTCGAGCCCGCGCGTCGGCGCCCGACGCGGGGGGCCCGCCGGGGTCGACGCGCATACTTGAGCGGAATACGCTCAACTTGCTCGGCGTTGCACCGGTCGTCCCGCGCAGACCCCGCGGGGCACCACGCACGCACACCGCGCGCGGCCGACCGGCCGCCGCGACCCGGACGCACGGAGGGGACGTTGGACGCGAAGCTCACCACCAAGTCGCACGAGGCCATCGGCGACGCCATCCAGCAGGCCTCGGCCGCCGGCAACCCGCAGCTGGAGCCCGCCCACCTGCTGAACGCGCTGCTCGCCCAGGAGGGCGGCGTCGCGAACGGCCTGCTCGACGCCGTGGGCGCCGACCGCCAGGCGCTCGGCCGCGCGGTGCGCGCGATCCTCGTGAACCTGCCCGCCGCGAGCGGCTCGTCCGTCGCGCAGCCGACCGCCTCCCGGGCCACCGCGTCCGCGATCGAGGCCGCGTCGGCGGAGGCCCGCACCCTGGGTGACGACTACGTGTCCACCGAGCACCTGCTGCTCGGCCTCGCCGCCGGGCAGACCGGCGTCGCGGACGCGCTGCGCGCCCAGGGCGCGTCCCGCGACGCGCTCGCCGCCGCCCTGCCGTCGGTCCGCGGCTCCGCCCGGGTCACCAGCCCGAACCCCGAGGGCACCTACAAGGCCCTGGAGCAGTACGGCGTCGACCTGACGCAGCGCGCCCGCGACGGGAAGCTCGACCCGGTCATCGGCCGCGACGCCGAGATCCGCCGCGTCATCCAGGTGCTGTCCCGCCGGACCAAGAACAACCCGGTGCTGATCGGCGAGCCCGGCGTCGGCAAGACCGCCGTCGTCGAGGGGCTGGCCCAGCGCATCGTCGCCGGCGACGTGCCGGAGTCGCTGCGCGGCAAGCGCCTGGTCTCGCTCGACCTGGCGGCGATGGTCGCCGGCGCGAAGTACCGCGGCGAGTTCGAGGAGCGGCTGAAGGCGGTCCTGGAGGAGATCACGTCCTCCGAGGGCGAGGTCGTCACGTTCATCGACGAGCTGCACACGGTCGTCGGCGCGGGCGCGGGCGGCGAGGGCGCCATGGACGCGGGCAACATGCTCAAGCCCATGCTGGCCCGCGGCGAGCTGCGCCTCGTCGGCGCCACCACCCTCGACGAGTACCGCGAGCGGATCGAGAAGGACCCCGCCCTGGAGCGGCGGTTCCAGCAGGTGTTCGTCGGCGAGCCGTCCGTGGAGGACACCGTCGCGATCCTGCGCGGGCTCAAGGAGCGGTACGAGGCGCACCACAAGGTGACGATCGCGGACGCCGCGCTGGTCGCGGCCGCCACGCTCTCCGACCGGTACATCACCGGCCGGCAGCTCCCGGACAAGGCGATCGACCTGGTCGACGAGGCCGCGTCCCGGCTGCGGATGGAGCTCGACTCCTCCCCGGTCGAGATCGACGAGCTGCAGCGCGCCGTCACCCGGCTGGAGATGGAGGAGGTCGTGCTGTCCGAGGCGGACGACCCGGCCTCCCGCGAGCGGCTGGAGAAGCTGCGCGCCGACCTGGCCGACCGCCGCGAGGAGCTCGCCGGGCTCACCGCGCGCTGGGAGAAGGAGAAGGCCGGGCACAACCTGGTCGGCGACCTCAAGGCCCGGCTGGACGACCTGCGCTCGACCGCGGACCGCCTGCTGCGCGAGGGCGACCTCGCCGCCGCCGCGCGGCTCCAGTACGGCGAGATCCCGGCCGTCGAGAAGGAGATCGCGGAGGCGGAGGCGAGCGAGCGCGAGGCGGACGCCGCGGCTGCCGAGGCGCAGGCGCCGATGATCGCCGACAAGGTCGGCCCGGACGAGATCGCCGAGGTCGTCGCCATGTGGACCGGCATCCCCGCCGGGCGGCTGCTCGAGGGGGAGACCGCGAAGCTGCTCCGGATGGAGGAGGTCATCGGCGAGCGGCTGATCGGGCAGTCCGCCGCGGTCGCCGCGGTGTCGGACGCCGTCCGGCGGTCCCGCGCGGGCATCGCCGACCCCGACCGGCCGACCGGGTCGTTCCTGTTCCTCGGCCCGACCGGCGTCGGCAAGACCGAGCTGGCCAAGGCGCTCGCGGACTTCCTGTTCGACGACGAGCGCGCCATGGTCCGGATCGACATGTCGGAGTACGCCGAGCGGCACTCGGTCGCGCGCCTGATCGGTGCGCCCCCGGGGTACGTCGGCTACGAGGAGGGCGGCCAGCTCACCGAGGCCGTCCGGCGCCGCCCGTACTCCGTCCTGCTGCTGGACGAGGTCGAGAAGGCGCACCCCGAGGTGTTCGACATCCTGCTCCAGGTGCTCGACGACGGCCGGCTCACCGACGGGCAGGGGCGGACGGTCGACTTCCGGAACGTCATCCTCGTGCTGACGTCCAACCTCGGCTCGCAGCACCTCGTCGATCCGCTGCTCGACCCCGAGCAGCGCCGCGCCGGCGTGATGGACGCGGTGCGCGCGGCGTTCAAGCCGGAGTTCCTCAACCGGCTGGACGACATCGTGCTGTTCGACCCGCTGTCGCTGGAGGAGATCGGCCGGATCGTCGACCTGCAGGTCGCGTCGCTCGCGGCGCGGCTCCGGGACCGGCGGCTCGTGCTCGACGTCGACCCGGCGGCGCGCGAGTGGCTGGCGATCGAGGGCTTCGACCCGGCGTACGGCGCCCGGCCGCTCCGGCGCCTGGTGCAGCGGGAGATCGGCGACAAGCTGGCCAGGCTGCTGCTCGCGGGCGAGGTCCGGGACGGCGACACCGTGCGCGTCACGCGCGCGGACGACGGCGGCCTGGAGCTGACCCGGGCCTGACCACGGGCGGTGCGGCGCCGACCGCGGTGCGTCGCGCCGAGCGCGGGAGCAGGAGCTGCCGCGCCCGGCGCGGACGACCGCGCTCGGCGCCGCGTGTCCGCGATGTCCGGTGTGCGAGGTGTGCAGGACCTGTGCGCCTCGCACGCCCGACCGCCGTCCTCGCAGGCCGCGGGCGAGGTCGCGTGCGACGATCGACCGCGATGAACGCGACCCTCGCCCTGGCCGCCGGCGTCCCCGCCGCCTCCGACGCCGCGCCCGAGCTCACGGGCCTGGCCGGCTGGGTGGTGGGGGTCATCGAGACCCTCGGCCCGGCCGGCGTGGGCCTGGTCGTCGCGCTGGAGAACCTGTTCCCGCCGATCCCGTCCGAGGTCGTGCTGCCCGTCGCCGGGTACGTCGCGAGCCAGGGGCAGATGAACCTCGCGTGGGCGATCGTCTCCGCCACGCTCGGCGCGATCGCCGGGGCCTGGCTGCTCTACGGGCTGGGCGCCTGGTTCGGCCGGGCGCGGCTGCGCCGCTGGCTGGAGAAGATCCCGCTGATGGAGGTCGAGGACCTGGACCGCGCCGAGGTGTGGTTCGAGCGGCACGGCGGCGCGGCGGTGCTGATCGGCCGGTGCGTCCCGATCGTCCGCTCGCTCGTGTCGATCCCGGCCGGGTTGGAGCGGATGCCGCAGGTCCGGTTCCTGCTCTACACCGCGATCGGCAGCGCCGTGTGGAACAGCCTGCTGATCGTCGGCGGGTACGTGCTCGGCTCCCAGTGGCAGGACATCGGGCACTACTCGGACTACATCAACTACGCCGTGTACGCGGCGATCGTGGTCGTCGTCGTGCGGTTCGTCTGGACCCGCCTGCGCCGCCGGCGGCTCGCCGCCCGCGGCTGACCGCGGGGGCCGGCCGCGGTCAGGCGAACAGCGCCCCGACCCGCGACGCGTACAGGTCCTCGCCCTTCAGGCGGCTCGTCGCCACGGCGCCCACCACCCGGCGCACGCCGTCCTCGCCGACGAGCTGCGACGCACCGCCGGAGCGGCCCAGCGGCAGCAGGATCCGCTCCGGGGCCGGGTGGTACGTCGCGGCCGGCTCCCGGCCCTCGACCAGCGCCGTGATGTTCGCCGCCACCACCTCGGCGTGCGCCCGCGCCGCCGACGCGCGCTTGGACTCCGGCACGTCCGTGATGTCCCCGACCGCGAACACCGTCGGGTGCCCGGTGAGCGCCAGCGTGTCGTCCACCCGGACCTCGCCCAGCCCGTTGCGCGCGCCGATCAGGTCGCCCGCCAGGTAGTCGCTCGCCGGCTGGTTGCCGTAGCAGCGGAACCACATCTGCGCCTCGACGCGGACGCCCGCCTCGGTCTCCACGACGAACGGCTCGTGCACCCCGACGTCCGACGGCGGCAGGTAGCCCAGGCGGGAGCCCAGCACCAGCTCCACCCGGTCGGCGAGCTGGGCGCGCACCACCTCGCGCAGCTCCGGCAGGTAGTCGTCGGTGGTGAGCACGTCGTCCGCCTGGTCGACCACGGTGATCCACAGGTGCGGGTAGGCGTCCAGCAGCTCGCCGACCAGCTCCAGGCCCACCGCGCCGGCACCGACCACGAGGACGCGCTCCGCGCGCGCGAGGCCCTCGCGCATCCGGGCGAGCCGCGCCTGCGCGACCGCCGTCTCCGACTCGATGAACTTGGCCGGGAACGGGTAGGCGGTGCCCGTCGCGAGCACCAGGTAGTCCGCGTCGAGCGTGCTGCCGTCCGCGAGCCGCACCTGCGAGGAGGTGGCCCGCTCGACCCGCTGCCGCAGCACCAGGCCCCGGTCCAGCAGCCGCTCGTAGCCGAAGAACACGCGGTCCTCCCACGCCGGGTCGACCGCCGCGCGCAGCGCCGCCGCGGCGTGCACGAACGCGTCCTTCGGGTCCACCAGGACCACGTCCGCGACGCCGTCCAGCAGCGAGGCGACCTGCGTCCCGCCGTACCCGCCGCCGACCACGACGACCCGCGGTGCTGCCATGTCCGAACCCCTCTCGCCCCGACGCGACCGCCGGACGCGGCCCGTGCCCTCGAGCCTGCCACCGCCCGGGGCGCGCGGGCTGGGACGCAGGACCCGCCCGCGCCGTGACGTGCGCGACGTCCGCCGGGCCCGTCCTGGCTCGACCCGGCCCGTCCCCGTCCCCACCGCTTTCTCGCGCAGCCCCCTGATCGTTCCGGCGGCGGCGCGAGAAAGGGGAGGGGACCAGGGCGGTCCGCGTCCCCACCTCCGCCGCAGACGCCGCAGGCCCGCCGCGCGGGTGCGCGACGGGCCTGCGGGGGTGCGGCGTGCGGCGCCGCCGGGCGTCAGGCCGCCGCCCGCGCCACCAGCGCGTCCAGGCCGTCCAGGTCGAAGCCGCCCATGCCGAAGCTCGCGACGACGCGCATCGGCATGTCGCCCATCATCGCCAGCATCGTCGGGTCGAGCGCAGCGGTGGCCTCGCCGAACGCGGCGCCGAGCAGCTCGGCGCCCCGCGGGTGGGTCAGCCACTCGTTGACCGTCGAGTCCGCCGACAGCGTCCCGTGCAGGGACTCGCCGGTGACGGTCACCTCGGCCGTGCCGCGGATGTCGCGGGACGACGCGCCGACCTCGATCACCGTGCGCCCGCCGCCGACGGCCCAGCGCCGGAGCGCGGGGTGCCAGTACGACAGGTCGCGGGCGTCGAGCGCGAAGGTCAGCGTGCGGGACTCGCCCGGCTCCAGCGTCACCTTGGCGAACGCCTTGAGCTCGCGGGTCGGGCGCAGCACGGCGGCCTCGGGGTCGCCGACGTAGACCTGGACGGTCTCCGCGCCGGCGCGGTCGCCGGTGTTGGTCACCGTCACCGACACGTCCACCGCGGACGAGGCGCCCTCGCCGGACACGGTCGCCGCGACGTCGGAGTAGCCGAACGTCGTGTACGACAGGCCGTGGCCGAACGGGTACGCGACGTCGAGCAGGCGGGTGTCGTACCAGCGGTACCCGATCAGCACGCCCTCGCCGTACCGGACGTGGCCGCCTGCGCCGGGGAAGTTGCCGAACGCCGGGGTGTCCTCGACGCGGTGCGGGATCGTCTCGGCGAGCTTGCCCGACGGGTTCCGCACGCCGAGCAGCAGGTCCGCGACGGCCGAGCCGCCGGCCTGGCCGCCGAGCCAGGTCTCCAGGACCGCGGCGGCGGCGTCCTGCCACTCGACGGCGACCGCCGAGCCGTTGGCCAGCACGACGACCACGCGGTCGTTCACCTCGGCGACCGCGCGCAGCACGGCGAGCTGGTTCGCGGGCAGGTCGAGGTGGGTGCGGTCGTAGCCCTCGGACTCGTCGGGGGCGGGCAGGCCGAGGAACAGCAGCACGGTGCCGGCGGCGCGGGCGGCCTCGACGGCCTCCGCGAGCAGCGCGGCGTCGTCGGCGTCCTGCGAGCCCTCCACGCCGGCGACGGAGAAGCCCGCCGCGAACGGCAGCTCGGACCCGGTCGCGGACCGCAGCGCGGTGAGCGCGTCGTCCAGGCGGGTCGGGTTCACCTGCGAGGATCCGGCGCCCTGGTACCGCGGGGTACGGGCGAACTCGCCGATCACGACCGCGCGCGCGGCGTCGTCCGCCGACAGCGGCAGGACCGGGGCCCCGTCGACCGGCGCGTTCTTCAGCAGCACCGAGCCGTCCGCCGCGGCCTCGCGGGCCAGCGCGTGGTGCGCCTCGACGTCGATCGAGCCGGGCTCGGCCAGCGCGGGCTGCGCGCGGGCGATCAGCGTCAGCACCCGGCGCACGGCGGTGTCGAGGACGGCCTCGTCCAGTCGCCCGTCCTTGACCGCGTCGACGACCAGCGCGTCCGTCCGCCCGCCGGTGGCCGGCATCTCCAGGTCGAGCCCGGCGGCGACGGCGGCGACCCGGTCGACCACGGCGCCCCAGTCCGAGACGACCAGGCCCTCGAAGCCCCACTCGTCGCGCAGCACCTCGGTCAGCAGCCACGGGTCCTGCGAGGCGTAGGTGCCGTTGATCTTGTTGTACGAGCACATGACCGTCCACGGCTGCGCCTGCTTCACCACGCGCTCGAAGGCCGGGAAGTAGATCTCGCGGAGGGTGCGCTCGTCGACGTCGGAGGAGACCCGCATGCGGTCGGTCTCCTGGTTGTTCGCCGCGAAGTGCTTGAGCGACGTGCCGACGCCCTCGGACTGGATGCCGGACACGAGCGCCGCGCCGAGGTCGCCGGCCAGGGCCGGGTCCTCGGAGAAGTACTCGAAGTTCCGGCCGCACAGCGGCGAGCGCTTCATGTTCACGCCGGGGCCGAGCAGCACGGCGACCTCGTTGCCCCGGGTCTCGCGGCCCAGGGCGCGGCCGACGCGGTCGAGCAGGTCGACGTCCCAGGTCGAGGCCAGCGCGGCGGCGGGCGGGAAGCAGGTGGCGGGCACGGAGTTGCCGATGCCCAGGTGGTCGGCGCTCTCGGCCTGCTTGCGGAGGCCGTGCGGGCCGTCCGTCACCATCACCTTCGGGACACCGAGGCGGTCGACGCCGTCGGTGTGCCAGAAGTCGGAGCCGGACGTCAGGGCGGCCTTCTCCTGCAGGGTGAGCTCGGCCAGGACGCGCTCGACGTCGAATGCGGCGGTCATGCGGGGGCACCTCCTCGTGCGTGGGTCTGTTGCCCTCACTGTAGCCGATGCCTACCGCGCGGTCGGGTTCGCGGACGGGCGCCGCCGACCTCCTGTGAGAACCTGTCCACCACGCGCCGCCCGGCGCGGCAGGAGCACGGTGACGGGGGCAGGGACGATGTCCGTCGAGACGCAGCAACGGGGCTACGCGAAGGGGCGCGCGAAGCGCCGGGAGATCATCGACCAGGCGACGGCCATGTTCGGCGAGGTCGGCTACCGCGGGGCCTCGCTCCGCGAGATCGCGGCGCGGTGCGGGATCTCGCACCCGGGCCTGCTGCACCACTTCCCGACCAAGGAGTCCCTGCTGCTCGCGGTGCTGGAGCACCGGGACGACGTCGACATCGAGTGGCTGGAGACCGACAGCCCGGACGGGGTCACGACGCTGCGGCACCTCGTCGAGCTCGTGGCGCTGAACGCCACCCGGCGGGGGATCGTCGAGCTGTACGCGGTGCTGTCCGCCGAGGCGACCTCGGCCGACCACCCGGCGCACGCGTACTTCCAGGACCGGTACCGGCGCGCGCTCGACACCGCGACCACGGCGTTCGCGCGGGCCGCCGAGCAGGGCGCGCTCCGCGCCGGCGTCGACCCCGACTCGGCCGGCCGCCAGCTCATCGCCCTGATGGACGGTCTGCAGGTGCAGTGGCTGATGGACGACGGCGTGACCGACATGGCCGGCGTCGTGCGGCGGCAGGTGCAGGACCAGCTCACCGTGCCGCTGGACGCGGCCCCGGACGCCGCGCCGGCCGACGCGGCGGAGCTCGACGCCGACGCCTGAGCCGCGCGCCGGTCCCTAGGCGGGCGCGGCCGTGCCGTCCAGCAGCGACCCCGTGACCGGGGCCGGCGGCACCGCCACGCACAGCCCGGCCCGGTCGCCGCGCGCCCAGGACGCCTCGGTCGGCGCCCACGCGAGCATCCGCGTCCCCTGCTCCCGCTCGGCGGCGGTGAGGTCGCACGACGCCGCGACCCGCGCCGACGCCTCGGCGGGCCCGGGCCACGCGGCGCCGGGCTCGAACGCGTAGGACGACACCGCCTGCGCCGCGTGCGGGTCCGCGCACGGCACGACGCGCACCCGGTCGACCGGGCCGTCGTCCGGGACCTCCGCCAGGCAGCTGCCCGGCACGAGCTGCACCGCGTGGGCGTCGACCGGCTCTGCGACGTCCGGCGGGAGCGGGCGCTGGGCCAGGGCCGAGCCGACGAGCACCGCGACCAGGGGGACCCAGGCCAGCGTCGTGAGCACACCGAGGACGACGCCCGCCACGGCGAGGCCGCGCCCGCGCCGGGGCTCGGGGGCCGCGCGGCGGGTGCGGCGGAGCCCGACGAGTCCCAGCACCAGCGCCACCGGCCCGGTGCCGAGCACCCCGGCGACCAGCGCCGCGACCGCCACCCCGTCGGTGCGCGGGCGGGGCGGGGCCCAGCCGGGCGCGTAGAACGGCTCGGGGTACCCGTACGGACCGGTCACGTCACACCTCCGCCGCGGCGCCGGCCGCGAACGTCCCGGCGAGCACCGAGCCCGTGCCCGTCGGCTCGGTCGACAGCACGCAGTAGGCCCACCGGTCGCCGACCGCCCACTGGTCGGGGTGCACGAAGTAGACGTCCGCCCAGGACTCCGCCGGCAGGGCGGTCGGGCCGACCAGGCGCTCCGCGACCGCGGCGCACCGGTCGAGCAGGGCGGTGTACGCGGCGTCCGGCTCGGTCACGTCGGCACGCACCGGCTCCGCCATCGTCAGCCGCTCCAGGACCTCGGTCGCGTGCCCCGACGCGCAGTCGACCACCCCGGCGTCCGACATGTCGTAGGTCTCGGGGGTGGTGGCGAGGCAGTCGCCGGGGACCAGGTCGTCGGCCAGCTCGAACCACGGGAGCGCGGTCTGCTGCCCCGGCGCGCCCGCGGCGTCGCCCGGCGCAGGCCAGGACCCCGCGGACGACGCCGGGGACGCGGTCGAGGCGACGGCCAGCGCGACGACGACGCCCAGCCCGACGACCAGCGCGGTGGTCAGCACCCCGCCGATCCAGGTGGCCGCGATCGCGAGCCCGCGGCCCTGGGCGCCGGAGCGGCGGACCCGGCGCTGCGCCGCGATCCCGAGCCCCAGCCCGACCGGCGCGGTGAGCAGGCTCGTGGCGAACGCGGCGAGGGCGAGCACGAAGGCCGCCACGGCCACGCCGTCCGTGTCCGGGGAGGGCGGGGGAGCACCCCAGGCGGCGGGCGGCACGGGCGGGGCGGCCGGCGGCGCCGTCGGCCAGGTGCCGGGCGGGGCGGCGGGCGGCGCGACCGGCGCACCGGGCCCGGCCGCACCGGGCCCGGTGTACGGCGGCAGCGGCGCGTGCCCGGGGGCGGACGGTGCCGCGCCCGCCCAGGCCGGCGGACCCGGCTCGGGGGTCGACATGCGCCGAACCTAGCGGGCGGGTCCGGCGCGGGTGCCCTCGCGCCGCCGGGTTCCCCCGGACGGGCGCGGTCGCCCGCCGGTGCTCAGGCGGCGTCGGCGATGTCCAGCACCACCGGCACGTGGTCCGACGGCGCCTTGCCCTTGCGCTCCACCCGCTCGATCGACACGCCGGTGACCCGCGGCGCGAGCGCGGGCGAGGCCCAGGTGAAGTCGATCCGCATGCCCTCGTTCCGCGGGAACCGCAGCTGCTGGTAGTCCCAGTAGGTGTAGGTGTGCTCGGCGGGCACGTGCACCCGGGACACCTCGGTGTAGCCGCCGGCGCCGAACGCCTGGAACGCGTCGCGCTCCGCCGGGGTCACGTGGGTGCGGCCGGCGAACACGCCGATGTCCCACACGTCCGTGTCGAGCGGGGCCACGTTCCAGTCCCCGACCAGGGCGACCGGCAGCGCCGGGTCCTCCTCGATCCAGCGGCGCGACTCCTCCTGCAGCGCCTCGAGCCAGCGCAGCTTGTAGTCGAAGTGCGGGTCCCCGACCTCGCGGCCGTTCGGGACGTACAGGCTCCACACCCGGACGCCGCCGCAGCTCGCGCCCAGCGCGCGGGCCTCGGTCACCGGGTCCTCGCCCCACCCGGGCTGGCCGGCGAACGCGTGCTCGACGTCGTGGATCCCGACCCGGGAGGCGATCGCGACCCCGTTCCACTGGCTGAAGCCGCTCGTGACGACCTCGTAGCCGGCGGCCTCGAAGGCCTCGCGCGGGAACTGCTCGTCCTTGCACTTGGTCTCCTGCATCGCCAGCACGTCCGTGCCGGTCCGCTCGAGGAAGGCGATCACGCGGTCGACGCGGGTGCGGACGGAGTTCACGTTCCAGGTGGCGAGGCGCATGACCGGCACGCTACCGGCCGGCCCCGACACCCGCGGAACCGTCGCCCGGCGGACCCGGGCGACGCGTGTTCCGCGACCGTAGGGTGGCGGCATGGGAACCGCACTGATCACGGGCGCCAGCTCCGGCCTGGGGCTCGAGTTCGCCTGGCAGCTCGCCACCGCCCGGCACGACGTCGTCCTCGTCGCCCGTGACGGCGACCGGCTCGAGCGCCTCGCCGCCCAGCTCCGCGCCGCGGCCGGCGTGCACGCCGAGGTGCTGCGGGCGGACCTGACCGACCGCGACGACCTGGAGCGGGTCGCCGAGCGGCTGCGCGCCGCCGAGCGCCCCGTCGGGCTGCTGGTGAACAACGCGGGCATCGGCCTCGGCCAGCGGTTCGTCGGCAGCGACCTGGCGCAGCAGGAGGCGGCGCTCGACCTCATGGTCCGCGCGGTGCTCGTGCTGTCGCACGCGGCCGCCGGCGCCATGGTCGGGCGCGGGCGGGGCGCGATCCTCAACGTCGGCTCGGTCGCGGCGCTGATGACGTCCGGCACGTACTCCGCGCACAAGGCGTGGGTGCGGACCTTCACCGAGGGCCTGGCGGCGGAGCTGGCCGGCACCGGCGTGACCGCCACCGTGGTGTCGCCGGGTCTCACGCACACCGAGTTCCACGAGCGCGCCGGGCTGCGCGCCGAGCAGGCGTACCCCGAGCTGGCCTGGCTGTCCGCCGACCGCGTCGTGGCGACGGCGCTCGCGGACGTCCGGCGCGGGGCGGTCCTGTCCACCCCGAGCCTGCGGTACCGGGTCGCGTCCGGCGCCCTGCGGGTCCTGCCGCGGTCCGCGCTCCGCGCGCTGTCCTCCCGCCGCCCGGACCGCGCCCCCGGGGACTGAGCCGCGCCGCGGCCTCGCTACGCTGGCGGCCGTGACGACCTCCTCCCTCTCCCCGACGCCCCGCGAGCAGCTCCGCGACCTCATCGTCGAGCTGGCCGTCGTGCGCGGCCGGGTCACGCTGTCCTCCGGCCGCGAGGCCGACTACTACGTCGACCTGCGGCGCGTGACCCTGCACCACCGCGCCGCCCCGCTGATCGGGCACGTGCTGCTCGACCGGCTGGAGGAGGTCGGCCTGGGCACGGCGGACGTCGAGGCCGTGGGTGGCCTGACGCTCGGCGCCGACCCGGTCGCCACCGCGCTGCTGCACGCCGCGGCCTCGCGGGGGCAGGACCTCGACGCGTTCGTGGTCCGCAAGGAGGCCAAGGCGCACGGCATGCAGCGCCGCATCGAGGGCCCGGACATCGCCGGCCGCCCGGTCGTCGTGCTCGAGGACACCTCGACCACGGGCGCCTCGCCGATCGCCGCCGTCGAAGCCGCGCGCGAGGCGGGCGCCGACGTCCGCGGCGTGGCCGTCATCGTCGACCGGGCCACGGGGGCGCGGGAGAAGATCGAGGCCCTGGGCGTGCCGTACCACTTCCTCTTCGACCTGGCGGACCTCGGCCTGGCCTGATCGCGCCGCCCGGCGCGTGCCGCCTACGCCTTCCCGCCCGCCCCACGGCCGCCGGGGGTGGCCGGGCCGGAAGGCGTAGGCGGCGTGCGCACCGGACGGCCGCGTGGCGCCGTCCGTGCGCGTCCGGGCTCAGGCCTCCGGGGCCGCCGTGGCGCCCGGGTACGACTCCGCCCACTCCGGGACCCGGTCGACCAGGTCCGCCACCGAGTCCAGCACCTGCGTCGGCCGGAACGGGTAGCGCACCAGGTCCTCGGTGCGGGTCGACCCGGTCAGCACCAGGAACGTCCGCAGCCCCGCCTCGATCCCGGCGACGACGTCGGTGTCCATCCGGTCGCCGATCATCGCGGTCGTCTCGGAGTGCGCGTCGATCCGGTTGAGCGCGGACCGGATCATCATCGGGTTCGGCTTGCCGACGAAGTACGGCTGCCGGCCGGTCGCCGCGGTGATCATCGCGGCCACCGCGCCCGTGGCGGGCAGGTCGCCCTCCTGGCTGGGGCCGGTGACGTCCGGGTTGGTGGCGATGAACCGCGCGCCGCCCTGGATCAGCCGGATCGCGCGGGTGATCGCCTCGAACGAGTAGGTCCGGGTCTCGCCCAGCACCACGAAGTCCGGGTCGGCCGAGGTCAGCGTGTACCCGGCCTCGTAGAGCGCCGTGGTGAGCCCGGCCTCGCCGATGACGTACGCCGAGCCGCCCGGCTCCTGGTCGGTGAGGAACTGCGCCGTCGCCAGCGCCGACGTCCACAGCGACTCCTCGGCCAGGTCGATGCCGGAGGCGGCGAGCCGGGCGCGCAGGTCGCGCGGCGTGAAGATCGAGTTGTTGGTCAGCACCAGGAACGGGTGGTCGCCGTCCCGCAGCGCCCGCACGAACTCCGGCGCGCCCGGCAGGGCCACGCCCTCGTGCACGAGCACGCCGTCCATGTCGGACAGCCAGGAGGTGATCGGCCGGGCGGTCACCGGTCGAACGCCTTCCGCTCGACGGCGGCCCGCTCGGCGGGCTCGTCGTACCGCTCGTCCCGGCCCTCCGCGGTGACCTGGCCGCGCGTCGCCGCCCGGCGGCCGCGCCACAGCTCGATCCCCACGGGGATCACCGAGACCAGGACGATCAGCACGGCCAGCGCCTCGATGTTGTCCCGGACGAACGAGATCGTGCCGAGCAGGTAGCCGAGGACGGTCACGCCCACGCCCCACAGCAGCGCGCCGACCACGTTGTACGAGACGAACGTCCGGTACCGCATGCCGCCGACGCCCGCGGCGACCGGGGCGTAGGTGCGCACGATCGGCACGAACCGGGCCAGGATCACCGTCCGGCCGCCGTACTTGTCGAAGTAGGCGTAGGTCTGGTCGATGTACTGCTGCTTGAAGATCTTCGAGTCCGGCCGGCGGAACAGCCGCGGCCCGACCTTGTTGCCGATGAAGTAGGCCACCTGGTCGCCGAGGAACGCCGCCGCGAACAGCAGCACGCACAGCAGCCAGAGCGGGAAGTCGAGCGCGTCCTGGGCGACGAGCGCGCCCGCGGTGAACAGCAGCGAGTCGCCGGGCAGCAGCGGGAACAGCAGCCCCGTCTCGATGAACACGACGACGACGATCCCGATCAGCGCGTACGAGCCGAACGAGGAGATGAGGTGCTCCGCGTCGAGCCAGTCCGGCAGCAGCGCCGGCTGGGCACCGAGGGCAGGGACGAGCGAGACGAGCGCGGCTGACGCAGGCATGGGCCTCAGCGTACGGGGCGGGCGTCGGGACCCCGGGTGCCCGGGGTGCAGGTCCTGTGTGGGTGGTCCGCCCGCCGTGGGTGGTGCGCGCGGTGCGGGAGGCGCCCGGCCGGGGTGCCGCCGCGCCCCGGCGGTGCGACAGGATGGCCGGCGTGACGACCTCCCCGCAGGCCGGCGAGCCCGGCGTCCTCGGCACCCCGCTGACCCCCGGCGCGACCCGGGTCCTGCTGCTCGGCTCGGGCGAGCTCGGCAAGGAGGTCGCGATCGAGCTCCAGCGGCTCGGGGTCGAGGTGGTCGCCGTCGACCGGTACCCCGACGCCCCCGCGATGCAGGTGGCGCACCGGTCGCACGTCGTCGACATGCTCGACCCGGCCGCGCTGCGGGCCGTCCTCGACGCCGAGCGCCCGCACGTCGTGGTCCCGGAGATCGAGGCCATCGCGACGCACGTGCTCGCCGAGGTCGAGGCCGCCGGGGTCCGGGTGGTGCCGACCGCGCGCGCCACCGTCCTGACGATGGATCGCGAGGGCATCCGGCGGCTGGCCGCGGAGGAGCTCGGCCTGCCCACGTCGCCCTACCGGTTCGTCGACGACCTCGACGCGCTGCGGGACGCCGTCGAGGCGGTCGGGCTGCCGTGCGTGGTCAAGCCCGTCATGTCGTCGTCGGGCAAGGGGCAGTCGGTGGTCCGGGGCGCGGCGGACGTCGAGGCGGCCTGGGCGTACGCGCAGTCCGGGGGCCGGGCCACCGCCGACGACGGTGCCGCGGTCCGGGTGATCGTCGAGGGCTTCGTGCGGTTCGACTCGGAGATCACCCTGCTCACCGTCCGGCACGTCGGGGGCACCACGTTCTGCGCCCCGGTCGGGCACGTGCAGGTCGACGGCGACTACCGCGAGTCGTGGCAGCCCGCGCCGCTCCCGCCCGGCACGCTCGCCGAGGCGCAGCGGGTCGCCGCCGCCGTGACCGACGCGCTCGGCGGCTGGGGGCTGTTCGGCGTCGAGCTGTTCGTCGTCGGGGACCGGGTGCTGTTCTCCGAGGTGTCGCCGCGCCCGCACGACACCGGGCTCGTCACGCTCGCGTCCCAGGACCTCTCGGAGTTCGCCCTGCACGCCCGCGCGGTGCTCGGGCTCCCGGCGGGCGACGTCCACGAGCTCGGGCCGGCGGCCTCGTGCGCGGTCCTCGCCGAGGGCGACGGCGTGCCGCGGTTCTCGGGCGTCGACGCGGCGCTCGCGGTGCCCACCGCGCAGGTGCGGCTGTTCGGGAAGCCGTCCGTGGCGGGCCGGCGGCGCGTCGCGGTCGCGGTCGCCCGGGGCGCCGACGTCGCGCAGGCCCGGGAGCGCGCCCGGGCGTCGGCGGCGGCCCTGACCGTGGACCTGGTATGACCGCCGGGGGGCTCGGGCCCGCGGACGGCGACCCGCGCGAGCCCGCGCACCCCGACCCCCGCGAGCCCGAGGAGGTCGGCGTCGGCCCCTGGCCCGGCGGCCCGGACGCCTGGCCCGACGACCCGCGCCTGGACCCCGAGCTGCTCGCGCACGGCGACCGCCGCAACGTCGCCGACCGGTACCGGTACTGGACCGTCGAGGCCGTCGTCGCCGACCTGGACACCCGCCGGCACCCGTTCCACGTGGCCATCGAGAACTGGGCGCACGACTTCAACATCGGCTCGGTGGTGCGCACCGCCAACGCGTTCAACGCGGCGGGCGTGCACGTCGTCGGCCGGCGCCGGTGGAACCGCCGCGGCGCGATGGTCACCGACCGCTACCTGCACGTGCACCACCACCCGGACGTCGAGCACCTGCTCGCGTGGGCCGCGACGGCGGGCCCGGGCGGCGGCGCCCTCCCGGTGCTCGGCGTCGACAACGTGCCGGGCTCCGTCCCGCTCGACGGCCACCCGGTGCCGCGGGCGTGCGTCCTGCTGTTCGGCCAGGAGTCCGCGGGGCTGTCCGACGCGGCGCGGGCCGGCGCCGACGCCGTGCTGCACATCGACCAGTACGGCTCGACGCGGTCGATCAACGCGGGGGCGGCGGCCGCGATCGCGATGCACGCGTGGGCGGTCCGGCACGCGGGACCGCCCCCGGCCTGACCTCGACCGGCGTCTCGTGGGCAGGACGTCCCGCCCGGCCTGCGCGCAGGACGTGCCAGACTTGGGGAGAAAGCGAAACCCCACTCTCTTTGGAGCTGCTGCGATGCCCATCGCCACCCCCGAGGTGTACGCCGAGATGATCGACCGGGCGAAGGCGGGCAAGTTCGCCTACCCGGCCGTGAACATCACGTCCTCCCAGACCATCACCGCCGCGCTGCAGGGCTTCGCCGAGGCGGAGTCGGACGGCATCCTCCAGGTCTCCGTCGGTGGCGCCGAGTACGCGTCGGGCTCCACGGTCAAGGACCGCGTCTCGGGCACCCGCGCGCTCGCCGCGTACGCCACCGAGGTCGCCAAGGGCTACGGCATCACGGTCGCCCTGCACACCGACCACTGCGTCAAGAAGAACCTGGACTCCTGGGTCCGCCCGCTCCTGGCCCTGGAGGCCGAGGAGGTCGCGGCCGGCAAGAACCCGACCTTCCAGTCGCACATGTTCGACGGCTCCGACATCCCGCTGGACGAGAACCTCGTCATCGCGGCCGAGCTGCTCGAGCTGTCGCAGGCCGCGCGCACGATCCTCGAGATCGAGGTCGGCGTCGTGGGCGGCGAGGAGGACGGCCACGAGGCCGAGATCAACGAGAAGCTCTACACCACGGCCGAGGACGGCCTGGCGACGGTCCGCGCCCTCGGCGCCGGCGAGAAGGGCCGCTACCTGACGGCCCTCACCTTCGGCAACGTGCACGGCGTGTACAAGCCGGGTGCCGTCAAGCTGCGCCCGTCGATCCTCGCGGACATCCAGAAGGCCGTCGGCGCGGAGATCGGCAAGGAGAACCCGTTCGACCTCGTGTTCCACGGCGGTTCCGGCTCCACGGCCGCGGAGATCTCCGAGGCGGTCGACAACGGCGTCATCAAGATGAACATCGACACCGACACCCAGTACGCGTTCACGCGTCCCGTGGTCGGCCACATGTTCAGCAACTACGACGGCGTCCTGAAGGTCGACGGCGAGGTCGGCAACAAGAAGGCCTACGACCCGCGCGCCTGGGGCAAGCTGGCCGAGGCCGGCATGGCCGCCCGCATCGTCGAGGCCGCGCAGCAGCTGCGCTCGGCGGGCCAGCGCCTGCGCTGATCCCACCGTCGGGCCCGCGCGGGGACCGACGCGACGAGGGCCCGGTCACCGTGACGGTGACCGGGCCCTCGTGCGTGCGGGGCGTCGTGCGGGGTGCGGGGCCGCTCAGGACCGGTGGTCGTCCTCGACCACGTCGAGCAGCTCGCCGATCCGGGTGACCTCGAGCAGGAACTGCACCGTCGGCGGCACGTGCAGGAGCCGCACCCGGTGCGGGGTCCGCATGGCCAGGCGGGCGAGGAACGCCACGCCCGACGAGTCCATGAACGTCACGTGGTGCGCGTCGACCTCGATCGGCACGCCGGCCTGCTCGGCGTCCGTGGTCGCCTGGGCCAGGTCCGGGCCGAGGTCGGCGTCGACCTCGCCCGACAGGACGATCGTGGTCCGGTCGGGGGACAGGATGACGTGCACCGAGCCCGGCTCCCCGGCTGCGTCGCCGGGAGCGGGTGCCGTCGCCGCGGCTTCCGCGCCCTGGTCCCCGGCGAGCCCGCCCGGGGGTGTGCTGTTACCGTCGCGCACGATGCTCCCTCCCGTCCGGGTGGCGGCCGCGCCGGCCGCGCCGGTCTGTCGGCCACCGTCCCGGCGGGTTGCTGCACCGGGACCTGTCGGAGACGCTAGACGATCGGAGGCGGTGGTGGTCAACTCCACGCCCGGGGACGGGCCCGAGGGGACCGTCGACTCCATCGGGCGCGCGGTGGGCCAGATCGTCGGGATGCCGGTCCTGGTGGTCGCCGCGGAGCCGCCCCGCTGGCCCGTCGTCTGGGTGAACCGCTCGTTCACCGACGCCACCGGCCTCACGCTCGACGACGTCGCCGGGCCCGCCGTCGACCTCATCGCGATGTCGGCCGAGGACGCGTCCGGCCTGCACCAGCTCCAGGCCGCCGTCCTGGACCGGCGCGCCACGTCCGCGCTGCTCCGGCTGCGTCGCGCCGGGGGCGACTGGTTCTGGGCGCGCACCGTGGTGACGCCCGTGACCGCCGAGGGCGCCGCCGAGCCCACGCACTGGGTCGCCGCGCTCGTGGACGTCACCGACCAGGTGGACCGGGACGCCGCGGTCGCCGCGGAGGTCGAGGTGGTGCGCCGGGAGAGCGAGGACCTGGCGCTCATCGGGGCCGTGTCCGACCTGGTCATGGACCTGGACGACCCGTACGGCCTGCGGGCCATCGCCGAGCTGCTCGCGCACCGCGTCGTCGGCTGGGCGGGGTTCTACGTCGACGACGACGGCCTGCAGGCCGCGGACGGCGTCGACGTCACCCGGGCCCCCCGCGCCTCCGGCCGCCGGCACGGTCCCGCCGGGACGGGCGTGCCGTTCGTCGCCCGTCGCGGCGCGCGACCCGCGGGCGACGACCCCGTGCAGCGGCTGCTGGACGGGGAGGGCGAGTCGCACCTCGTCCTCGACCTGGACACCGACGCGCCCCACCCGCCCGGCACGGCGTCGGCGTGGCTGGCGGCCGACCTGCGCGCGCGGGTGCCCGGCGACGTGGGGCACGTCGCGGTGCTGCCGCTGCCCGGCCGGCACCGCGTGCTCGGCCTGCTCGCCGTGGTCCCGCGCCCGCCGGCCGGACCGGACCTCGTGCACGACGCCCCCGCCCGCGGAGGCGTCGACGAGCGCACCCGCACGATCCTGTCGCTGACCGCGCGCCGGGTCGGCCTCGCCATGGAGAACGTGCGGCTGTACGCCCGCGAGCACCGGGTGGCGGAGACCCTGCAGCGCGCCATGCTCCCGGAGCAGGCCGAGGTCGAGGGCCTGGACGTCTGGTCGTACTACGCGCCGAACGTCGTCTACGCCCAGGTGGGCGGCGACTGGTACGACGTCGCGCAGATCGCCGAGGACGTGGTCGGCGTGGTGATCGGCGACGTCGTCGGCCACGACGTCGAGGCGGCGGCGGCCATGGGCCAGCTCCGGTCGGTCGTGCGGGCCTACGCCTTCGAGGTGACCGAGCCCGGTCCCGTGCTCGAGCGCGTGGACCAGCTCGTCGGCGGCATGCGCATCCCGCGGTCGGCGGGCCTGGTGCTCACGACGCTCACCCGGCGGGACGGCGGGGACGCCGCCTGCCCGACCTGGCACCTGGAGTACTCCCGGGCCGGCCACCTGCCCGCGCTGCTGGTGCGGGACGGCGCGGTCACGCTGCTCGACGAGGCCGGCGGCCCGCTCATCGGCTTCGGCGACGGGCACCGCCGGACCGCGCGGCACGACCTGCGCCCCGGCGACGTCCTGGTCTTCTACACGGACGGGCTCATCGAGCGCCGGGACCGCGCCCTGCCCGACGGGCTCGCCGCGCTGCGCGAGGTGGCCGCGGGCGCGACCGCCGTCGACGCCGCGGGCATCGGCGAGGAGCTGCTCGCCCGGCTCGCCGACAGCCCCGAGGACGACGTCGCGGTCGTCGTCGTGCGCATCCCCGACCTCACCGACACGTCCGGGCACGGCGGCAACGTCCGGAGCCGGCGCTGGCAGCTGCCCAGCGAGCCCGGGTCCATCGCGCGCGCCCGGCACGCGGTGCTCCGGACCTCGCACGCCTGGGAGCTCGGCGACGCGTCGAACGCGGAGCTCGTGGTCTCGGAGCTGGTCGCCAACGCGGTCCTGCACGGCTGGGGCCGGGTCACGCTCCGCCTGCACGACACCGGCGAGGGGCTGCGGATCGAGGTCGAGGACTCCAACCCGACCCCGCCCGTGGCCACCGAGGGGCACCCGGGGCGGATCGGCGGCTTCGGCATGCGGATCGTCGAGCGGCTGGCCGACTGGGGCTGGCGGCCGTCGCGCGGCGGCAAGGTCGTGTGGGCGCGGGTCCGGCCGACGGAGCCGTCGGTGCTCGAGGGGCCGCGGGGCGGGGTCTAGCGGACCTGCCGCCTGCCCGGGTCCGTGGGCGGCGTCAGACGCCGGTGGACGCGTCCTGCGCCACGGCGCCCGGGTCGGCGTCCGCCTCGGCCGGGGCGCAGCGGTGGTCGGCGTCGATCCGGAACAGCTCCAGCGCGCCGCAGATCTCCAGCACGAACAGGTCGCGCGGGTCCGCGCCGCGCAGCACGGTCGCGCCGCCGCGCTTGCGGCTCGCGTCGGCGAGCGAGATGAGGAACGCCGCGCCGGTCGAGTCCATGAACGTCACGTCGCACATGTCGATGACGAGCAGCTGGCGCCGGAGGCCGACCACGCGGGCGGCGATCTCGGGGAACTGGTCGCGCTCGGCCAGGTCGAGGTCGCCGGCGATGACGAGGGTGGTCGTCGCGGCCGAGGTGGCGATCTCGATCATGGGGGGACCTTCGACGTGGGGGGCACGGGTTGGACGACTGTAACCACGTGCCGCGCACCGGCGCATGCCGGGACCACGCACGCGCTGCCTGAGACACTGGCGGCATGACCGGAGCCAACCTCCTCGGACCCGAGCCCACCCGCCTCCCGGAGGGGGCCGACGCCGACGCGCGCGCCGTGCTCACCGCCGGGGGCGACCCGCGCGACGCCGCCCGCCGCGCCCCCGCCTCGTCGCTCGCCTGGGCGCTGCTCGCCGAGCGCGCGCTGGGCGACGAGGGCGACCCGGTCGCCGCCTACGCGTACGCGCGGACCGGCTACCACCGCGGCCTGGACGCGCTGCGCCGCGCGGGCTGGCGCGGCCAGGGCCCGATCCCGGCCGACCACGAGCCCAACCAGGGCTTCCTGCGCGCGCTGCTCGCGCTCGCCGAGGCCGCCGAGGCCATCGAGGAGGACGAGGAGGCCGCGCGCTGCGCGCAGTTCCTCGCCGACTCGGGCACCTCCGCGGCGGAGGTCGCGGGCCTGCGCTGACCGTCGTCGGGCGACGCGGGCACCCAGGGGCGTCCGCGTCGTCCGGACGGTGATCACGCGGCTCCGGTAGCCTTTCGGAGGTACTGGGGTCGCCTGCCGCCCCGTGCCCGGACCTCCCGCGCCCGAGCCACGCCGCTCGGCACCGCTGCGGGTGCCGCCGCGAGGCAGGGTGGGAGTGGTGATCACATGCCGGCCGTCGTGGTGCTCGGGACCCAGTGGGGCGACGAGGGCAAGGGCAAGGCGACCGACCAGCTCGGGTCGCGGATCGACTACGTCGTGAAGTTCAACGGCGGCAACAACGCCGGGCACACCGTGGTCGTGAACGGCGAGAAGTACGCCCTGCACCTGCTGCCGTCCGGCATCCTGTCGCCGGGCGTCGTGCCGGTCATCGGCAACGGCGTCGTCATCGACATCGAGGTGCTGTTCGAGGAGATCGACGCGCTGGAGGCCCGCGGGGTGTCCGCCGAGCGGCTCCTCGTGTCCTCCGCGGCGCACGTCATCGCCCCGTACCACCGCACGGTCGACAAGGTCACCGAGCGGTTCCTCGGCAAGCGGAAGATCGGCACGACCGGCCGCGGCATCGGCCCCGCCTACGCGGACAAGATCAACCGGGTCGGCATCCGGATCCAGGACCTGTTCGACGAGAACATCCTGCGGCAGAAGGTCGAGGGCGCCCTCGACCAGAAGAACCACCTGCTGGTGAAGGTCTACAACCGCCGCGCGATCACGGTCGACGAGACGGTCGAGGACCTGCTGGGCTACGCGGAGCGGCTGCGCCCGTACGTCGCGGACACCCCGCTGGTGCTGAACCAGGCGCTGGACGCCGGCAAGACGCTGGTGTTCGAGGCCGGCCAGGCCACGATGCTCGACATCGACCACGGCACGTACCCGTTCGTCACGTCGTCGTCGGCGACCGCGGGCGGCGCGTGCACCGGCTCCGGCATCGGCCCGACCCGCATCGACCGGGTCGTCGGCGTCGCGAAGGCCTACACGACCCGCGTCGGCGAGGGCCCGTACCCGACGGAGCTGTTCGACGAGGACGGCGAGTGGCTCCGGCAGACCGGCGGCGAGTTCGGCACCACCACCGGCCGCCCCCGCCGCACCGGCTGGTACGACGCGGTCGTGGCCCGGTACTCCTCGCGCATCAACGGCCTGACCGACCTGGTCGTCACCAAGCTCGACGTGCTCACCGGCCGGGACAAGATCCCGGTCGCCGTGGCGTACGACGTCGACGGCCGCCGGTTCGACGAGATGCCGGACGACCAGAGCGACTACCACCACGCGACGCCGGTCTACGAGTACCTGGACGGCTGGACCGAGGACATCTCCGGTGCGCGGGAGCTCTCCGACCTGCCGGTCAACGCGCAGCGGTACCTGGCGCGGCTCGAGGAGATCAGCGGCACCCGGATCTCCGCGGTCGGCGTCGGCCCGGGGCGCGAGGCGACCGTCGCGATCCACGACCTGCTGGGCTGACCCGCCGCGGGGCTCCGCCGGACGGAGGACGCGGTCCGGGCAGATCCGTCGTCCCGACGACGCGGCGGGTCCCCGCGCCGGGGGACGGTGCAGGGGTGCGCACCACCCGTCACCGCCCCCGGACCCTGCTCCGCCGGACCGCGCTCGCCGTCGCGCTGACCCTCCTCGCCCTGCCGCTCGCCGGCGCCGGGTACGAGGCGTGGTCGGCCCGCGGCGCCGCGGACCGCTACCCGCCCCCCGGGCGGCTGGTCGACGTCGGCGACCACGCCCTGCACCTGGACGTCCGGGGCGCCGGGTCGCCGGTCGTCGTGCTCGAGGCCGGCAGCGGCGAGACGTCCCTCGGCTGGGAGGCCGTCGCCGACGCCCTGGCCGGGCACACCACCGTCGTGGCGTACGACCGCGCCGGGTACGCCTGGAGCGAGCCGTCCGCGGAGCCGCGCACCGGCGAGGCGGTCGTCGCCGACCTGCGCGCCGCGCTCGACGCCGCCGGGCTCGCCGGCCCGTCCGTCGTGGTCGGCCACTCGATGGGCGGGCTGTTCGCCCGGCTCCTCGCCGAGCGGGCCCCGGAGGACGTCGCCGGGCTGGTGCTCGTCGACGCCCGGCCCGAGGACGACGCCCGGGCCACCGCGGAGGTGCTCGCGGCGGAGGGCCGGCGCGCCGACCCGCCCGCGTGGGCCCTGGGGGCGCTCCAGCGCACCGGGGCGCTCCGGCTGCTCGCCGACCAGCTCCTCGCCGGCATGGTCGACCCGGCGGAGCAGGAACGGTTCCTCGACGTCGTCGCCACCCCCGCGTTCTTCGCCGCGCGGCAGGAGGAGGCCGACCTGATCGGGTCGACCGAGGACGCCGTCCGCGGCCAGGACCTGGGCGACCTCCCGGTGCGGATCATCGCCCGCGGCGAGCCCCAGGACTACGCCGCCGCGGGGATCTCCGCGCGCGGCGGCGCCGAGCTGGAGCGGATCTGGCAGGACGGGCAGCGCCGCATGCTCGGGCTCTCCTCGCGGGCCGCGCTCGTCGTCGCGGAGGGGAGCGGGCACCTCGTGCCGCGCGACCGGCCGGACGTGGTGGTCGAGCAGGTGCTGGAGGTGCTGGACGAGGTCCGTGCGGACGGGGGCGCCCGGTCGGCGTGGACGGCCGGGCGGGGCTGAGCGCGACCTCGGTAGGGTCGGCGTCGTGAAGATCCTCGTCGTCGGGACCGGCGCCCGCGAGCATGCCCTCACCCTGGCCCTGTCCCGCGACCCGCAGGTGACCGACCTGCACGCCGCACCCGGCAACCCGGGCATCGGCGCGCTCGCGACGTTGCACGCGGTCGACCCGCTGGACGGCGCGGCGGTCGCCGCCCTCGCGACCTCGCTGGGCGCCGACCTGGTCGTCGTGGGCCCGGAGGCGCCGCTCGTCGCGGGCGTCGCCGACGCGGTGCGGGCCGCGGGGGTCCCGGTGTTCGGCCCGAGCGCCGAGGCCGCGCGGCTCGAGGGCTCGAAGGCGTTCGCCAAGGAGGTCATGGCCGCCGCCGGCGTCCCGACCGCCGACCCTGTCGTCGTCACCGAGGCGTCCGCCGCCGAGGCCGCGCTCGACACGTTCGGCGCGCCGTACGTCGTCAAGGACGACGGCCTCGCCGCGGGCAAGGGCGTCGTCGTCACCGAGGACCGGTCCGTCGCGCTGGAGCACGCGCTCGCCTGCCTGGCCAAGCCGGGCGGCCGGGTCGTCGTCGAGGACTACCTGGACGGCCCCGAGGTCTCGCTGTTCGTGCTGTCGGACGGCACGCACGTGGTGCCGCTGGTGCCCGCGCAGGACTTCAAGCGCGTCGGCGACGCGGACACCGGGCCGAACACCGGCGGCATGGGCGCGTACACGCCGCTGCCGTGGGCGCCCGAGGGCCTGGTCGACGAGGTCGTGGCCCAGGTCGCCCAGCCGACCGTGGACGAGATGGCGCGGCGCGGCACGCCGTTCGTCGGCGTCCTGTACTGCGGGCTCGCCCTGACCAGCCGCGGCACCCGCGTCGTGGAGTTCAACGCCCGGTTCGGCGACCCCGAGACGCAGGTGGTGCTGGCCCGGCTGGCGACGCCGCTCGCGGGCGTGCTGCTCGCCGCCGCGACCGGCGGGCTCGGCGACCTGGCGCCGCTGGCGTGGACCGACGAGGCCGCGGTGACCGTCGTGGTCGCGTCGCACGGGTACCCGGAAGCGCCGCGCACCGGCGACGTCATCACCGGGCTCGACGAGGCCGGGGCCGTCCCGGGCGTCCACGTGCTGCATGCCGGCACGGCGGCCGGCGCGGACGGCGCGGTCGTCTCCGCCGGCGGCCGCGTGCTGTCGGTCGTCGGCACCGGCCCGGACCTGGCGGCGGCCCGCGCGGCGGCCTACGCAGGGGTCGACCGGATCACCCTGTCGGGCTCGCACCACCGCAGCGACATCGCGCGGGCGGCCGCGGAGGGCTGACGGCCGCGGCGCGTCGCCCGCCTCAGCGGGCGTTCGGGCGGAAGGCGGGCAGGTGACCGACGAGGCGCGCGCAGATCTCCACGAGCGCTCGCGAGTCGTCCAGGTTGTCGGTGACGTCCGCCGCTGAGAGGTGGATCTCGTAGCTCGCGTAGTCGGCGCCGTGGCGCAGGCGCCGCACGACCTCGTAGACGAACAGCTCGGGTCGCGCGCCGCGGGCCGAGGTGCGCAGCTGTGCCTTCGCCGCGACGTAGGGCGCCGTGTGCCCGCCGTCGCGGGTGGTCCGCAGGCCCTGGTCGAGCAGGACCGCCTCCAGGGCCTTGCGGTTGGCGTTGTGCAGCGCGTCGACGCCGATGTCGGGGTCGGTCGACGCCACCGTCTCCGCCGTGGTCAGGTGGCGCCGCGCCTTCGCGATGAGCGCGGAGGCGTTCTCGGTGCTGGGCGGGACCCGCTCGAGCCGGCGCTCACGGAGCAGCGCCTCGATCTCGGCGCGCCCGTGGGGCCACTCGGCGGGTGTCATCCGCCGACGATATCGATCGTGGGGCGGCCCCGGATCTCGTCCACAAGAGGATCCTCGCTCCGACGCCACCGGTCCTCGCCGAGGACGGTCGGGTTGATCGGGCGGCCGATGCGGTCCTCCAGGTCGGCGAGCACCGCGAACAGGCGTCGTCGCTCGACGGGCCCCACCACGAGCAGGTCGACGTCACCGGGCGACGGCCCTGGTTCCCCGGCAGCGCGCGCGGCCCACGACCCGAACACCTTCGCGATCACGATCCCGGGGACCTCGGCGAGCTCGGCGCGCAGCAGCTCGACGGGGCCGTGGGAGATGAGGACGAGCTGGCGCAGCGGGGCGACGGCCGGGTTCCTCTCGTCCGCCTGGTAGAGGATCGTGCGTCCGCGGCGCTCGCTCCGCAGCAGACCGGCGGCGGCGAGGCGCGTCACCTCGCGGTGCACCGTCGCGACGGGGGCGCCGGTGGCGCGCGCGAGGTCGCTCGCCGAGTCGCCCCGGTTCGAGGTCAGGAGGAGCAGCAGCAGGCGGGCCTGGAGGTCGGACCGGAAGATCGGCAGTGCCGCGGGCGCCGACGTTCTCATATCGCTGAAGATATCACTCGCCAAATGGGAAACCGTGAGGACGCTCGCCGGGGGATACTCGCCCGCATGGAGCTGCCCCTCGCCTGGTCCCTCGTCCTCGTCGTCGCCGGCGCTTGGAGCCTGCTCGTCTGGCCCCGGTTCGGCGCGCGGATCGCGAAGGACCCGCGGGCCCGGGACGCCCAGGGGCGGCCCACCCGGTTCCTGACGGTGCACCTGGTGCTCATCACCGTGTCGATGCTGCTGGGCGCCGCCGTCGCGCTGCTCGGGGTGCTCACGCTGGTCTGACGCCCGGACGCCCCGCCGGGCACCCCCGCGGCTGCGGCAGGATGGCCCCCATGACCGCACCCGCGCTGCCCGGCTGGACGCACACCTACTCCGGGAAGGTCCGCGACCTGTACGTCCCGGACACCACCCAGGAGGCCGGGGCCGCGGTGGCCGGGGCGCACGGCGACGTCGTGCTGGTGGTCGCGAGCGACCGGGTGAGCGCGTTCGACCACGTGCTCAGCCCCGGCATCCCCGGCAAGGGCGTGGTGCTGACCCGGCTCAGCCTGTGGTGGTTCGACCAGCTCGCGGACCTGGTGCCGAACCACGTCGTGTCCGCGGCGGCGCCCGACGTGCCGGAGCCCGTGCTCGGCCGGGCGATGGTGTGCCGCCGGCTGCAGATGTTCCCGGTGGAGTGCGTGGCCCGCGGCTACCTGACCGGCTCGGGCCTGGCGGAGTACCGGGCGACGGGCGAGGTCACCGGCATTCCGCTGCCGGCCGGCCTGGTCGACGGCTCCCGCCTGCCGGAGCCGATCTTCACGCCCGCGACCAAGGCGGAGCTCGGGGAGCACGACGAGAACGTCAGCCTGGACGTCGTCGCGGGGCAGCTCGGCCGGGAGCGCGCGGAGGAGCTGCGCGACCTCACCCTCGCCGTCTACGCGCGGGCCGAGGGGATCGCGCGGGAGCGCGGGGTGATCCTGGCGGACACCAAGCTGGAGTTCGGCGTCGACCCGACGACCGGGGCCGTGACGCTCGGCGACGAGGTGCTGACCCCCGACTCGTCGCGGTTCTGGCCGGCGGACGCGTGGCAGCCGGGCCGCGCGCAGCCGAGCTTCGACAAGCAGTTCGTCCGCGACTGGCTGGCCTCGCCGGCGTCGGGCTGGGACCGCGCGGCGGACGGCGCGCCGCCGGCGCTGCCCGCGGACGTGGTGGAGCGGACCCGGGACCGGTACCTCGAGGCCTACGCACGGCTGACGGGGACGCCGCTCACGGTGTGAGCGACGCCCCCGTCGGGCCGTGCGCCGGGGCGGGTCGGGCTCAGGAGCCGAGCGCGTCCTCGATGAGCGGCACGAGGTTGTCGAGCGCGTACTGCTGGGCGCCGACCGTGCCGAGCGAGTAGGCGGACTGCAGCTCGCTGCCGAGGATCACCGCGCGGCC
The DNA here is from genome assembly GCF_058792015.1 of Cellulomonas sp. EB106-03-03-XG116. Lineage (NCBI taxonomy): Bacteria > Bacillati > Actinomycetota > Actinomycetes > Micrococcales > Cellulomonadaceae > Cellulomonas > Cellulomonas sp. EB106-03-03-XG116. The sequence goes on along the minus strand of NZ_JBYTEP010000046.1, from coordinate 4,454 downwards.
GTCGGCGACGGCCGGGACCGCCTGCCACTGGGGGTCGTCGGTGATCACGGAGGCGTCGAGGTAGATCGGGAACGCGACGATCAGGTCGGCGTCGAGCAGGTCGAGCTGCTCGGACGAGATGTCGACGCTGAACCCGGAGGAGGACACGGGCAGCCCGGCGATGGTCGGGGACTGCTCGAACCCGAGGTTCTCCATGAACTGCACCCGCTCGCTGCCCTCGATGTACGCGCCCCAGCCCTCCGAGGTGCGCGCGGCGGCGGTGAACGTCTTGCCGTCCCAGTCCGGGTGGTCGGTCCGGGCCTGCTCGAAGGCGTCGTCGAGGCCGGCCTGGAGCTCCTCGCCCTTCTCCGGGACGCCGAGGGCGGCGGAGATCAGCTCGAGCTGCTCCTCCCCGGTGGTGAGCCAGGTGTCGCCGCCCTCGGGGACGCCGACGGTGGTGGCGATCTCGGAGAGCCGGTCGTACCGGTCCTGGTCGCCCGAGGACTTGACGTCGAGGATGAGGTCGGGCTCGAGCGCGGCGATCGCCTCGTAGGACGGCTCGAGGGTGTCGATGATCTCGGGCGACTCGTCGTACTCGCCCTCGGCCCACGGCCCGACGCCGTCGCCGCCGAACGCCAGCCAGTCGGACGCGCCGACGGGCTGGTAGCCGAGGGACAGCGCGGTCTCGGCGTCGCCCCAGCCGAGCGCGACGATCCGCTCGGGCCGCTGCTCGACGGTGACCTCGCCGAACTTGGTGTCGACGGTGGCCGGGAAGGTGCCCTCGGACGCGGAGCCGGAGCCGCCCGCGGCGGTAGTCTCGCCCGAGCCGGCGGCGTCGTCGGTGCCGGAGCACGCGCTCAGGGCCAGGACCGCGACCGCCGCGACGGCGGCGACACGCATGGACTTCATCGAAGGCCTTTCGTGGAGGGGGCCCGCGGACTTCGGGAACGGAGTCACGAACGAGCGGATGCCTCGGAAGGTTAGCCTAGCCTCATGACATGCGGGAACCCCGGGTGAGCGCGGTCGGCGTCCCGCACCCGGCGGCGGCCCGCCCCGCGACGTACTCCACCGCCCGGCGCGGCACCGCGCTGCTGCTGCTCCTGGGCCTGCTCGTCGCCGCGGTCGCGCTGAGCCTGGCCGTGGGGTCCCGCCCGGTCGGCCTGTCGACGGTGTGGGGCGCGCTCACCGGCCAGGACGTGCCGCCCGCGGACCACGCCGCGGTCGTCGGGCTGCGGCTGCCGCGCACGGTGCTGGCCGTGCTGGTCGGCGCGGGTCTGGCCGTCGCGGGCGGGCTCATGCAGGCGCTCACCCGGAACCCGCTGGCCGACCCCGGGATCCTGGGCGTGACGAGCGGCGCCGCGTTCGCCGTGGCGATGGGCGTCGTGCTGCTCGGGGTCACGCACCCGTCGGGGTACGTGTGGTTCGCGTTCGGCGGGGCGCTGCTGGCGACGGTGGCGGTCTACCTGGTCGGCTCCGCGGGCCGGTCGAACGCCGGGCCGATCCAGCTGACGCTCGCCGGGGTCGCGCTCAGCGCGGTGCTCACCGGGGTGGTCGGCGCACTGCGGCTGACGGACCAGGAGCGGTTCGCCGTGCTGCTGACGTGGGAGTCGGGGTCGTTCGAGGGCCGCGGCTGGGACGTGGTCGTGCCGGTGCTGCCGTTCGTGCTGCTCGGGCTGGTGGTCGCGGGGCTGGTCGCCGGCGCGCTGAACACGCTCGGGCTGGGGGAGGACCTGGCGACGGCGCTCGGCGCCTCGGTCGGCCGGACCCGGGTGCTGTCGGTGGTGGCGATCACGCTGCTGGCCGGCGGGGCGACCGCGATGGCCGGGCCGATCACGCTGGTCGGCCTGATGGTGCCGCACGTCGTCCGCTGGCTGGTCGGCCCGGACCAGCGGTGGATCCTCGGGCTGTCCGCCGTCGCGGGGCCGGTGCTGGTGCTGCTCGCGGACGTGGCGGCGCGGGTGCTCCTGTGGCCGGGCGAGCTGCCCGTGGGGGTCGTGACCGCGTTCGTGGGCGCGCCGGTGCTGATCGCGCTCGTGCGGCGTCGGAAGGCGACGGGGCTGTGACGGGCGTGCGGGTGGCGACGACGCCCGGGGCCGGCCCGCGGCGCCCGGCCGACCCCCGGCGCCGGTCCCGGCTCGCGGTCACCGGCCTCGCGGTCGGGGCCGTGCTGCTCGCCCTGGTCGCGCTCGGCCTGGGCGACTACCCGCTGACCGTCCTCGAGGTGGTCCGGGCCCTGGTGTCCGACCAGGGCTTCGCCAGCACGGTCGTGACCCAGTGGCGGCTGCCGCGGGTCCTGGTGGCGCTGGTGTTCGGCGCGGCGCTCGCGGTCTCCGGCGCGCTGTTCCAGTCGCTGACGCGCAACCCGCTCGGGTCGCCGGACGTGATCGGGTTCTCGACGGGCTCGTACACCGGCGTGCTCGTCGTGACGACGGTGCTGGGCGCGGGCACGCTGGGCGTGTCGGCCGGTGCGCTGGTCGCGGGGCTGCTGACCGCGCTGGTCGTCTACCTGCTCGCGTACCGGGACGGCGTGCAGGGCTTCCGGCTGATCGTCGTGGGCATCGGCGTGACCGGGATGCTGCACGGCCTGAACGTGTGGCTGCTGCTGCGCGCGAAGACCGAGGTGGCGCTGGCAGCGTCGATCTGGGGCGCCGGGTCGATCTCGCTGGTCGGCTGGGGGCAGGCGCTCCCGGCGTTCGCGGTGCTCGCCGTGCTGACGCCGCTGGTGTGGGCGGCGCGCGGGCCCCTGCGACAGCTGGAGCTCGGCGACGACGCCGCCGGGTCGCACGGCCTGCGCGTCGAGCCGGCGCGGCTCGCGGTCGTGGTGCTCGGCGTCGCGCTGATCGCGACCGTGACGGCCACCGCGGGCCCGATCGCGTTCGTGGCGCTCGCGGCCCCGCAGATCGCGCGGCGGCTGACCGGGTCGGCCGGGCTGCCGCTGGTGGCGTCCGCGCTGACCGGGGCGCTGGTGCTGCTCGGTGCGGACGTGCTCGCCCAGCACGTGCTGCCCACGGCGCTGCCGGTGGGTGTGGTGACGGTGGTGCTCGGCGGGGTGTACCTGCTGGCCCTGATCGTGCGGGAGGCGCGGCGGCGATGGTGAGCGAGGAGCGGCTGCGGGCCGAGGCGGTCACGCTCGGGTACGAGCGGAGGACGGTGTCGACGGACCTGAGCCTGGCGATCCCCGACGACTCGTTCACGGTGGTCGTCGGCCCCAACGCGTGCGGGAAGTCGACGCTGCTGCGGTCGCTGGCCCGGCTGCTGCGCCCCGCCGCGGGGGAGGTCGTGCTCGACGGCGCGTCGATCCACCGGATGGCCACCAAGGAGGTCGCGCGCCGGGTGGGCCTGCTGCCGCAGACGGCGCTGGCGCCGGAGGGGATCACGGTCGGCGAGCTGGTCGCGCGCGGCCGGTACCCGCACCAGAACCTGTTCCGGCAGCAGTCCGAGGCCGACCGCCGAGCCGTGGCGGACGCGATGGACGCCACCCGGGTCACCGACCTGGCGGCCGTGCCGGTGGACGAGCTGTCCGGCGGGCAGCGGCAGCGGGTGTGGGTGGCGATGGCGCTGGCCCAGGAGACCGGCATCCTGCTGCTCGACGAGCCGACGACGTTCCTCGACATCGCGCACCAGATCGAGCTCATGGACCTGTTCGCCCGGCTGCACGCCGACGGGGCGACGCTGGTCGCGGTGCTGCACGACCTCAACCACGCCGCCCGGTACGCGACGCACCTGGTCGTGATGAAGGACGGGGCCGTGGTGGCGCAGGGCCGGCCGACCGAGGTGGTCACCGCCGACCTCGTCGAGGAGGTGTTCGGCCTGCCGTGCCTGGTGATCCCGGACCCGCTCGCGGGCACGCCGCTGGTGATCCCGCGCGGCGCGGCGCACACCGCCGCGGACTGACGGAGCGCCGCCGGCCGCCGAGATCGGTGCTTCCGCTCGAGATCGGGGTTGCAGGCACCGATCTCGGCGCGAGGCACCGATCTCGGCGCTCGGTGGGACGCGTCAGGCCGGGGCCAGGACCACCACGGGCTCGCTCGTCGGCTGCTCCGACCCGCCCTCGGGCTCGACCGTCAGCGCGAGCGCGTCGCCGGTGCGGTAGGCGTCGGTGCGGATCTGCAGCGTGCCGTCCGTGACGCCGGTGGTGGCGTCCGGGACCGGCGAGCCGTCCCGCATGACCCAGAGCTGGTAGACCTCGCCCGCGCCGGGGGCGTCGACGCCGCTCGCCGTGACCAGCGCCGCGTCGGCCGTGACGACCGCGACGGCGGTGCCGCCCGACGTGACCGGCGCGGACACGACCTGGGCGCCCGGCTCGGCGAGCAGCGCGGTGATCCGGTCGGCGCGGGCCTCGGCCTCGGCGGCGCGCTCGGCCTGCCGCCACGCGACGGTCGACGGCACCGCGACCGCGGCGAGCACGGCCAGGGCGGCGACGGCGGTCGACCAGCGGCGACGGGCGGGGCGGCGGCCGGCGGGCCGGCTGGACC
>NZ_JBYTEP010000045.1:0-33934 GCF_058792015.1 Cellulomonas sp. EB106-03-03-XG116 | reverse complement strand
TCCACGGCCTTCGTCGGCAGCGTCAGGTGGGTAGAAGAGACAGGCCCGGCCCCGTCGTGGTCGTCGCGGGCGACGGCGCCGGCCCGGAGGCCCGCCGGCTGGCGGAGGCCGCGGGCTGGCCGCTGCTCGCCGAGCCCTCCTCGGGCGCCCGGGGCGGCCCGGACGCGCCCGCGACCTACCGGGTGCTCCTGGGCGACCCCGCCCTCGGCGGCCGGGTCCGCTCCGTGGTGCTGCTGGGCCGCCCGACGCTCACCCGGCCCGTGTCGGCGCTGCTCGCCCGGGACGACGTCGACCTGACCGTGGTCGCCCCCGCGGGCTCGGGCTGGCCGGACGCCGGCCGAGCCGCCGACCGGGTGCTCACCGGCGTGCCCGACGCCTGGTTCGACGGGCCGGCCGACGACCCCGCGTGGCTCGCCGCGTGGCAGCGCGCCGACGCCGCCGCCGGTGCCGCGGTGGACGCCGCGCTGGACGACGACCCCGCCGCCCCGCTCACCCGGGCGACCCCGCCGCTCACCGGACCGCGTGCCGTGCGGGCCGTCGCGGCGGCGTCGCTGCCCGGCGACGTGCTGGTGGTCGGCTCCTCGAACCCCGTGCGGGACCTGGACCTCGTCGCGCGCTGGGCGGAGCCGCCGCTCGTGCTCGCCAACCGGGGGCTCGCCGGCATCGACGGGATGCTGTCCACCGCCGCCGGGGTCGCGCTCGGCCTGCCGCGGCGCCGCGTGCGCGCGCTGGTCGGCGACCTGACGTTCCTGCACGACGTCGGCGGCCTGCTGCGGCTGACCACCGAGCCGGAGCCCGACCTCCAGGTCGTGGTGCTCAACGACGCGGGCGGGTCGATCTTCGCGACGCTGGAGCACGGGGCGCCCGAGCGCGCCCGGACGTTCGAGCGGGTGTTCGGCACGCCGCACGCCGTCGACGTCGCCGCCCTGTGCGCGGGCTACGGCGTCCGGCACGTCCGGGTCTCGGACGAGGCCGCGCTCGCCGCCGCGCTCGCGGCGCCGGGCCGGGGGACCTCCGTGGTCGAGGTGCGGGTCGACCGCGCCGACCGGCGGGCGCTGGGGGAGCGGCTGGCGGCGGCGGCCCGGGACGCCGCGCGCGGCGCGCTGGACGGCGGGCACGGCGCGCTGGACGGCGGCGCCGCCGGCTGACGGGGTGCGACCCGCCGCGGGCCACGTCATCGTGGATTCGCAGCGGACTCCCAGGTTCTGCCGAGCATCGCTCCAGTTCCGAGGAGTCTGATGGTCGGCAAGAAGGAGGTACACCCCATGAGCAGCAGCACCCCCGAGGGTCCGCGCGACGCCCAGGGCGCGCCGGAGCCGCAGCGCACCGAGGACGGCACCGCTGCGACCGAGGCCGTCCCCGCGACGCCGACGACCGACGCGACGCCGTCCGCCGACGAGACGCAGCGCATCGCCCCGGCGCCCACCCAGCAGCTCCCGCAGACCCCGGCGCAGCCCGCGGGCCCGGCCGCCCCGGCCGCCCCCGCCGCGCAGCAGCCGTACCAGCACGCCGCGCCGCAGCAGCCGCAGCACCCCGGTGCCCCCGCGCCGCAGCAGCCGCGCTACGGCCAGTACGCGCCGCAGCAGCACCCCGGGCACCAGCAGCCCGCGGCGCACCAGCAGCCCGCCGGTCCGCAGCAGCAGCACCCGCACGCCCCGCAGCAGGGGCACGACCCGCTGGCGGCGTTCCGCGCCCCCGCCGGCCCCGGTGCCCCGCAGGGCCCGGGTGGCCCCCAGGGCCCCACCGGCGGCCCGGAGTACCCCGCCGCCTTCGGCGCCCCGGGCGAGCCCGGCGGAGCCCCCGCCCGCACCCGGACCGCGCGCGACCGCATCTGGCTCCCCGTGGCCGGCGTCGGCGTCGCGGCGGCCGTGCTCGCGAGCCTCGGCACGGCGGCGCTGACCGGCGCCTTCGAGAACGACGGGTCCTCCCGCGCGGCGAGCATCGCGTCGATCGGCCAGAGCAGCAACGACAGCGTGCCGGTCGCCGGCTCGACCACGGACAACCCCGACTGGCAGGCCGTCGCCTCCGCCGTGAAGGACTCCGTGGTCGCGATCACGGTCACCACCAGCCAGGGCGAGGCCCAGGGCTCCGGCGTGATCGTCGACACCGAGGGCCACGTCGTCACCAACAACCACGTGGTCTCCGGGGCGCAGGACGGCAAGGTCCAGGTCACGCTGACCGACGGCCGGATCTTCACGGCCGACGTCGTCGGCACCGACCCGACCACGGACCTCGCGGTCGTGAAGCTGCAGGACGCGCCGGACGACCTCAAGCCCGCCGCGCTCGGCGACTCCGCCGAGGTGACGGTCGGCGACCCGGTCATGGCCGTCGGCAACCCGCTGGGCCTGGCGAACACCGTGACCACCGGCATTGTCTCGGCGGTCGACCGCCCCGTGTCGACCACGGAGGACGGCAGCAACGAGGCCGTGGTGACCAACGCGATCCAGATCGACGCGGCCGTGAACCCCGGCAACTCGGGCGGGCCGCTGTTCGACGCGCAGGGCCAGGTCATCGGCATCACCTCGTCGATCGCCACCACGTCGAGCCAGTCCGGCTCGATCGGCCTCGGCTTCGCGATCCCGGTGGACCTCGCGGACATGATCGCGGGCCAGCTGATCAAGGACGGCACCGCGGAGCACGCCTTCCTCGGCGTCGGCCTGACCGACAACACCGCGACCGCCGACGGCGTGACCCGCGCCGGCGCGGAGGTGCAGAGCGTGACCTCCGGCTCGCCCGCCGCGGACGCCGGCGTGCAGCAGGGCGACGTCATCGTCGCGATCGACGGCAAGGCCGTCGGCGGCGCGGAGTCGCTGACCGGCTACGTCCGGGCCTACGCCTCCGGCGACAAGGTCACCCTGACCCTGGTGCGCGACGGCAAGTCCCTCGACGTGGACGTCACGCTGGCGGTCCGCCAGGAGACGACGTCGAGCGACTCGGGCTCGGGCGGCTCGGGCAGCACCGACCCGCGGAACATGACCCCGGACGAGCTCTGGCAGTGGTTCCAGCAGCAGCAGGGCGGCGGTCAGAACTGACACCGGCCCCACGACGGCCCTCGGGCGGGATATCCCCTGCCCCGCCCGACGGGCACGGGGGCGGCGAGCCCGCACCTCGCCACCCCCACCGACGGCCCCCGCGGCGCGCACCCCTGGCGCCCGCGGGGGTCGTCCCGCGTCCGGGGTCGGCCGCGCGCACCCGTCCCCGCGCCCACCCGTCGCCGAGATAGGACCGCCCACGCGAGGTAGGACCATCCAGGGTCCTCTCTCGGCGCGGAGGTCCTATCTCGGCGAGGGGGGCGCTCCGGGTCAGTCCGAGGCGAGGGCCGTGTGCATCGGGACCAGCTTGGCGCGGGACTCCGCCAGCTCGGCCGCGGGGTCGGACGCCGCGACGATGCCGCAGCCCGCGAACAGCCGGAGCCGGCGAGGGTCGTCCGGGTCGAGCTCGGCGGACCGCAGGCCGATGCCCCACTCGCCGTCGCCGTCCGCGCCGACCCAGCCGACGGGCCCGGCGTACCGGGCGCGGTCCATGCCCTCGATCGCCCGGATCAGGTCGCGGGCGGCCGCGGTCGGCGTGCCGCAGACCGCGGCGGTGGGGTGCAGCGCGGCCGCGAGGGCGAGCGACGTGGGGTGCGGGCCGCCGTCGGCGTCCGCCCCGGTCCCGCGGAGCACCGCGGTGACGTCGGACGCCAGGTGCAGCACGTTCGGCAGGTGCAGCACGAACGGGACGTCGGGCACGTTGGTCGACGAGCAGAACGGCGCGAGCGCCTGCGCGACCGAGGACACCGCGTACTCGTGCTCCTCGAGGTCCTTGGACGAGTGCGCGAGGATCGCGGCGCGCGCCAGGTCGGCGTCGTCGTCGCCGGTCCGGCGGATCGTGCCGGCGAGCACGCGCGACGTCACCAGGCCCTGGTCCGAGCGGACCAGCAGCTCCGGGGTCGCCCCGATCAGGCCGTCGACGGAGAAGGTCCAGCAGGTCGGGTACCGGTCGGCGAGCCGGCCGAGGGCGTGCCGGACGTCGAGCGGCTCGGCGGTCGTGGCGACCTCGTCGCGCGCGAGCACCACCTTGTCGACGTCGCCGGCCCGGATCGCGGCGACGCCGCGGGCGACCACGGCCGGCCAGTCCTCGGCCTCGACGGCGCCGGACGCGTAGGTCACGGCGCCGGGGGCACGGACCGGGGTCAGGCCGGCGACGTGCCGGGCGACGAGCGCCCAGTCCGGCGCGGGACCGAGCGTGCCGGCGGTCTCGACGACGGTCAGCCAGGACTGCCCGTCCCGGCGGCCGACGACCACCCGCGGCACCACGAGCGCGCCGCCCGCGGCGGACAGGTCGTCGAACGCGAACGAGCCGAACGCGACCGGCCCGGTGCCGGGCAGGCCGACCTCGTCCCGGACGACGGCGTGCCGGACCAGGTCCTGCCACCAGCGCTCGGCGTCGGCGAACCGCTCGGGGCCGGCGACGTCGACCCGCGCGGCCTCGCCCCAGCCGACGAGCCCGTCGCCGCGGCGCACCCAGGTGAGCGGGGCGTCCTCGGGGAGCAGGGAGAGCAGGTCGTCCGGGGCGTCGATCCGGACGGTGCGCACCACGAGCGGCTCGGGGTGCGAGGACGCCGCGGCCTGGCGGTCGTCGAGGGGGCTGGTCATCGCCGACCAGGGTACGACCGCGCGCGAGGCGCCCGCGCGACCTGACACGATGGCCCCATGCCCCGCGCCTCGCTCGACAAGGACCCGCACGACGTCGCCACGATGTTCGACGGCGTCGCCCGCCGCTACGACCTGACCAACGACGTGCTGTCGCTCGGCCAGGACCGGATGTGGCGCAAGGCCACCCTGAAGGCGCTCGACGCGCTGCCGGGGGAGACCGTCCTCGACCTGGCCGCGGGCACCGGCACCTCGAGCGAGCCGCTGGCGGACGCGGGGGTGAAGGTCGTCCCGTGCGACCTGTCGACGGGGATGCTCACGGTCGGCAAGCGCCGCCGGCCCGACCTGCCGTTCACCGCGGGCGACGCGACGGCCCTCCCGTTCGCCGACGGGGTGTTCGACGCCGTGACGATCTCGTTCGGCCTGCGGAACGTGGTGGACACCGTCGGCGCGCTGGAGGAGATGCGCCGCGTGACGAGGCCGGGCGGGCGGCTCGTGGTGTGCGAGTTCTCGACCCCGACCTGGGCGCCGTTCCGGACCGTGTACTCGGGCTACCTCGTGAAGGCGCTGCCGGCGGTGGCGAAGGTCGTCGCGCGGGAGACGGCCGCGTACGACTACCTGGCCGAGTCGATCCAGGACTGGCCGGACCAGCTGGGCCTCGCGAAGCTGCTGAAGGAGGCGGGCTGGGGCTCGGTCGGGTACCGGAATCTGTCCGGCGGGATCGTCGCCCTGCACCGCGCCACGAATCCTGGGATCAATGAGCAGTGAATGATGGGACGAAAGTCCCGCATAACCCCTGGTCAGGAGCAGAGACGCTACTGAGGCAAACCTTCGCAGACAGATCGTTGGTCGGATCACTAGACTCGCCCTGTCAACACGTGTGAAGGCATTCACAAATGGGGCGAACTGTGCACAGTGGCAAGAGCGATGACGCGGACGTCATCGTCGTCGGCGCCGGACCCGGTGGGTCCAGCGCCGCCTACCACTGCGCCGCCGCGGGCCTGTCGGTGCTGCTGCTCGACAAGGCGAGCTTCCCCCGGGACAAGATCTGCGGCGACGGCCTGACGCCGCGCGCGGTGGCCGAGCTGGTCCGGATGGGCGTGCCGCTGCGCGAGCAGGACGGCTGGATCCGGAACGTCGGCCTGCGGGTCCTGGGCGGCGGCCACGTGGTCGAGCTGCCCTGGCCCGAGCTGTCCTCCTACCCGTCGTACGGCCTGGCCCGCGCGCGCACCTCGCTGGACCACCTGCTGCTCGAGCACGCCCGGGCCGCCGGCGCCAAGGTGCAGGAGCGGATCAACGTCACGGGTCCGCTCGTCGACGAGCGCACGGGCCGCGTGGTCGGCGTGCAGGCGCGCCCGGTCGACGCGGACGGGCGCCGCGCCGGCGACCCGGTCGAGTACCGCGCCCCCGTCGTGATCGCCGCCGACGGCGTGTCCGCCCGGCTCGCGACCGGCCTCGGCCTGGAGAAGCGCCAGGACCGCCCGATGGGCGTCGCGGTGCGCACCTACTTCCAGACCCCGCGGCACGACGACCCGTGGATGGAGAGCCACCTCGAGCTCTGGGACGGCAAGCCCGGCGAGTCGGACCTCATGCCCGGCTACGGCTGGATCTTCTCGCTCGGCGACGGCACCGCCAACGTCGGCCTCGGCTCGGTGTCCTCGACCGCCGCCGCGACCAAGGTCGACTACAAGGACCTGTTCGCGAAGTGGATGGCCAACGCCCCCGCGGAGTGGGAGTTCACCCCGGAGCACCAGCTCGGCCCGGTCCGCGGCGCCGCGCTGCCGATGGGGTTCAACCGCGGCCCGCTGTACGGCCGGGGGCTCATGCTCGTCGGCGACGCCGCCGGGATGATCAGCCCGTTCAACGGCGAGGGCATCGCCTACGCCCTGCAGGCCGGCCGGGTCGCCGCGGACGCGATCGTGCAGGCCGCCGCCCGGGGCACCGCCGCGGGCCGCGAGCGCGCGCTCGCCACCTACGGCGCGCGGATGAAGGACGACCTCGGCGGGTACTACACGCTCGGCCGGGTGTTCGTGAAGCTGATCGAGCGGCCCGAGATCATGCGGGCCTGCACGAGGTACGGCCTGCCCCGGCCGCTGGTCATGAAGCTCACGCACAAGCTGCTCGCGGACTGCTACGAGCCGCACGGCGGCGACTGGGCCGACCGGACCATCTCCGCCCTCGCGCGTCTGGCGCCGGCCTCGTGACGGCCGCCGCCCGCACCGGGCCGCCCTGACGCGGCGGCGCACCGGCCTCGCCCGCCGGACGCGCCCCGCCCCCGCAGCCCCACGGAAGCGCTCCACCCCCCACGCAGGAGAGCACCGATGACCAACCCGTACGTCCCCCTCCTCGTCATGATGGGGGTGGCCGCCGTCCTCGCGGTCGGCGGCCTCGCCGCCAGCGCCGTGATCGGCCCCAAGCGCTACAACCGCGCCAAGCTCGAGGCCTACGAGTGCGGCATCCAGCCGACCCCGCACGCCGTCGGCGGCGGCCGGTTCCCGGTGAAGTACTACCTGGTCGCGATGACCTTCATCATCTTCGACATCGAGGTCGTGTTCCTCTACCCGTGGGCCGTCAGCTTCGGTGAGCTGGCCGTCTTCGGGCTGGTGGCGATGGTGGGGTTCCTCGCGCTGATCACCGTGCCGTTCCTCTACGAGTGGCGGCGCGGCGGTCTCGAGTGGGACGAGGACTGAGATGGGTATCGAAGAGGCTCCCAGCGGCTTCCTGCTGACGTCGGTCGAGACGCTCGCCGGCCTGGTCCGGAAGGCCTCGCTCTGGCCGGTGACCTTCGGGCTGGCGTGCTGCGCGATCGAGATGATGGCGACGGGCGGGTCCCGGTTCGACATCTCCCGGTTCGGCATGGAGGTGTTCCGCGCCTCCCCGCGCCAGTCCGACCTCATGATCGTGGCCGGGCGGGTCAGCCAGAAGATGGCGCCCGTGGTGCGGCAGGTCTACGACCAGATGGCCGAGCCCAAGTGGGTGCTGTCGATGGGCGTGTGCGCCAGCAGCGGCGGCATGTTCAACAACTACGCGATCGTCCAGGGCGTCGACCACGTCGTGCCGGTCGACATCTACCTGCCGGGCTGCCCGCCGCGGCCGGAGATGCTGATCAACGCGATCCTCGAGCTGCACGAGCAGATCAAGGCCGAGCCCCTCGGCAAGAACCGGGCCGACATCGCCCGCGAGGTCGAGGCCGCCGCCCTGCGCGCCGAGCCCACCTCCCACATGACGGGGCTTCTGCGATGAGCGACGAGAAGCGCGACGCCGCCGAGGCCGCCAAGGCCGGGACCGCCGCGGCCGCCGACGCCGGGGCGCAGCGCACCAGCGAGGCGGCCCTGGAGGCGGGCGCGCAGCACGTGCCGGCCGACCGGGCGCTGCCGCTCGAGGTCGTCGAGACCCGGCACGGCATGTTCGGCGTGCACGGGTCCGGCGACACCTCCGGCTTCGGCGGCCTGGTGCAGACCGTGGTGCTGCCCGGCCCGAGCGAGCGGCCGTACGGCGGCTGGTTCGACGAGGTCGTGGACGTGCTGACCGAGCTGCTGGACGCCTCCGGCACCGGCGCCGCCGCGGCGCTGGAGTCCGTGGTCGTCGACCGCGGCGAGCTCACGCTGAACATCGCCCGGGAGCACGTGGTCGAGGTCGCGCGGCACCTCCGCGACGACCAGGACCTCCGGTTCGAGCTGTCGCTCGGCGTCAGCGGCGTGCACTACCCGCACGACACCGACCGCGAGCTGCACGCCGTCTACCACCTGGTGTCCGTGACGCACGGGCGCCGGCTCCGGCTCGAGGTCGCCGCACCCGAGGGCGACCCGACGATCCCCAGCACGGTCGGGGTGTACCCGGCCAACGACTGGCACGAGCGCGAGACCTGGGACTTCTTCGGCATCGTCTTCACCGGTCGCACCGACCTGGCGCGGATCGAGATGCCGGACGACTGGCCCGGGCACCCGCAGCGCAAGGACTACCCGCTCGGCGGCATCCCGGTGGAGTACAAGGGCGCCACCATCCCGCCGGCCGACCAGCGGAGGACCTACTCGTGAGCTCCCAGACCCACGCACCGCGCGCGACCGGCCACCTCGTCGACGACGAGACCGTCGGCCTGCGCACCTTCGAGGCGACCGGCGGCGACTGGTCCGACATCGCCGAGGAGGCGGCCCGGCTCGGCGAGCAGCGCATCGTCGTCAACATGGGCCCGCAGCACCCGTCCACGCACGGCGTGCTCCGCCTCATGCTCGAGATCGACGGCGAGACGGTGACCGAGGCCCGCGCGGGCATCGGCTACCTGCACACCGGCATCGAGAAGAACATGGAGTACCGCACCTGGACCCAGGGCGTGACGTTCTGCACCCGCATGGACTACGTCGCCCCGCTGTTCCAGGAGGCCGCGTACTGCCTCGCGGTGGAGAAGCTGCTCGGCATCACCGACGACATCCCGGTCCGCGCCAGCGAGATCCGGGTCCTGATGATGGAGCTCAACCGGATCTCCTCGCACCTGGTGTGCCTGGCGACCGGCGGCAACGAGCTCGGCGCCACCACGATCATGACCATCGGGTTCACCGCCCGCGAGGAGATCCTGCGGATCTTCGAGATGGTCACCGGCCTGCGGATGAACCACGCGTACATCCGCCCCGGCGGCGTCGCGCAGGACATCCCCCCGGGCGGGCTCGACTCCGTGCGCGAGGCGCTGGTCGGCGTGCGCCGCTACCTCACGCAGCTCGAGGACCTCATGCTCGGCCAGCCGATCCTCAAGGGCCGGCTGCAGAACGTCGGGGTGCTCAACCTCGCCGGCTGCATGGCGCTCGGCATCACCGGCCCGATGCTCCGGTCGACCGGCCTGCCGTACGACGTCCGCAAGGCCGCGCCGTACTGCGGCTACGAGACCTACGACTTCGACGTCCCGGTCTCCGAGGGCTCGGACTGCTGGGACCGGATGGTCCTGCGGATCGAGGAGTGCTACCAGTCGATGCGGATCGTCGAGCAGGTGATCGAGCGGCTGCAGGCCTCGGCCGGCACGCCCGTGATGGTCGAGGACAAGAAGATCGCGTGGCCCGCCCAGCTCGCCATCGGCAGCGACGGCATGGGCAACTCGCTCGACCACATCCGGGAGATCATGGGCACCTCGATGGAGGCCCTGATCCACCACTTCAAGCTGGTGACGGAGGGCTTCCGGGTCCCCGCCGGCCAGGCGTGGCAGACCGTCGAGCACCCCCGCGGCGAGCTCGGCGTGCACCTCGTCTCCGACGGGGGCACCAAGCCGTACCGGGCGCACTTCCGCGACCCGTCGTTCAACAACCTGCAGGCCGTCTCGGTGCTCTGCGAGGGCGGGCAGGTGGCGGACGTCGTCTGCTCCGTCGCCTCCATCGACCCGGTGCTCGGAGGGGTGGACCGCTGATGACCGCCATCGACCACCCGCGGATCCCCGGGACGGGGCGCCCGCGCGCGACGTACGACGAGGCGACCCGGGAGCGGCTCGCGGCCGACGCGGCGCAGGTCGTCGCCCGGTACCCGGACCCGCGCTCGGCCCTGCTGCCGCTGCTGCACCTGGTGCAGTCCGAGGACGGCTACGTCAGCCCGGCGGGCATCGCGTTCTGCGCGGCGACCCTGGACCTGTCGACGGCCCAGGTGTCCGCGGTCGCGACCTTCTACACCCAGTACAAGCGCCGCCCGAACGGCGAGTACACGGTGGGCGTCTGCACCAACACGCTCTGCGCCATCATGGGCGGCGACGCGATCTGGGAGGACCTCACCGACCGGCTCGGCATCGGCCACGACGAGACGACGGGCGACGGCAAGATCACGCTCGAGCGGATCGAGTGCAACGCGGCCTGCGACTACGCGCCGGTGATGATGATCAACTGGGAGTTCTTCGACAACCAGACGCCGGACTCGGCCGCCGAGGTGGTCGGGAGGCTCATCGCGGGCGAGCCGGTGGCGCCGACCCGCGGGGCGTCCCGGGTGCAGACGTTCAAGCAGGTGTCCCGCGTGCTGGCCGGGTTCGACGACGGCCTCGCGGACGAGGGCGTCGCGGCCGGCGAGCCGACGCTGCGCGGGCTGCGGCTCGCGCGGGAGAACGGCTGGACCGCCCCGTCGGTCGACGCCGGCGAGCGCGACGCCGCCCAGGAGCAGCAGGCCGAGCCGGCCGCCCCCGCCGCCGGCACCGCCGCACCCGCGGCCTCCGCGCCGCAGCCCGGCGCCGAGCAGTCCTCCGTCGACCGCCCCGCGGCCGGCGCCCCCGAGCGGTCCGCCGACCAGGAGAAGGCCGAGCACCGCGCGGACGACACCAGCGCACCCGCCGACAGCGAGAAGGAGTCGTGATGGCCGACGCGACGACCCTGACCCCGGTCCTGAGCGACCGGTGGGACGCCGACCGCCCGTGGGACCTCGGCACGTACGAGTCCCGCGGCGGCTACCGCGGGCTGCGCAAGGCCCTGACGATGGACGCCGGCGACGTCGTGACCACCGTCAAGGACTCCGGCCTGCGCGGCCGCGGCGGCGCCGGCTTCCCGACCGGCATGAAGTGGGGCTTCCTGCCCGCGCCGGACGGCGGCCCCCGCTACCTGGTGGTGAACGCCGACGAGTCCGAGCCGGGCACCTGCAAGGACATCCCGCTGATGCTGGCGGACCCGCAGCTGCTGGTGGAGGGCGTGGCGATCACGTCCTACGCGATCGGCTGCCACCACGCGTTCATCTACCTGCGCGGCGAGGTCGTGCACGTCTACCGCCGGCTGCTGCACGCGGTCGAGCAGGCGTACGCCAAGGGCTACCTGGGCAAGAACATCCTGGGCAGCGGCTACGACCTCGACGTCACCGTGCACGCCGGGGCCGGCGCGTACATCTGCGGCGAGGAGACCGCGCTGCTCGACTCGCTCGAGGGCCGCCGTGGCCAGCCGCGCCTCAAGCCGCCGTTCCCCGCGGTCGCGGGCCTGTACGCGCGCCCGACCGTCGTGAACAACGTCGAGTCCATCGCCTCGGTCCCCGGCATCGTGGTCGGCGGCTCGGACTGGTTCCGCACGATGGGGACCGACCGGTCGCCCGGCCACGGCCTGTTCTCGCTGTCCGGGCACGTCACGCACCCCGGCCAGTACGAGGCGCCGCTCGGCATCACGATGCGCGAGCTGCTGGAGATGGCCGGCGGGGTCCGCGAGGGCCACGAGCTGAAGTTCTGGACCCCGGGCGGGTCCTCGACGCCGATCTTCACCGCGGAGCACCTCGACGTCCCGCTCACCTACGAGGAGGTCGGCGCCGCCGGCTCGATGCTCGGCACCCGCGCGCTGCAGGTGTTCGACGACTCGGTGTCGGTGGTCAAGGCCGTGTCCCGGTGGACGCAGTTCTACAAGCACGAGTCGTGCGGCAAGTGCACCCCGTGCCGCGAGGGCACGTTCTGGCTCGCGCAGGTGCTCGCGCGCCTGGAGGCCGGCCAGGGCACGTCGGGCGACATCGACCTGCTGCTCGACCTGTGCGACAACATCCTCGGCAAGGCGTTCTGCGCCCTCGGCGACGGCGCGACCAGCCCGATCACCTCGGCGATCCAGTACTTCCGGGAGGAGTTCGAGGCGGGCACGCACACGCCCGCCGACGTGCTGTTCCCGCCGGAGCGCGCCTCGCTCTTCCCTTACACGCCGCGCCGCAGCGGCCAGCTCGCGGGAGCCCACTGATGACCGTCACCGCATCGAAGCCCGCCGGGTCGGGCGCGACGCCGCCGCCCGAGCCGAAGCCCGACGGGGTCACGTTCACGATCGACGGCATCGAGACCACCGTGCCGAAGGGCACCCTGGTCATCCGCGCCGCCGAGCAGCTCGGCATCCAGATCCCGCGGTTCTGCGACCACCCGCTGCTGGCCCCGGCCGGCGCGTGCCGCCAGTGCCTCGTCGAGGTCTGGGCCCCCGGCCGCGACGGCAAGGTCGCGAAGATGCCGAAGCCGCAGGCCTCCTGCACGCTCACCGCGACGCCCGGCATGGACGTCCGCACCCAGCGCACCTCCGCCGAGGCGGACAAGGCGCAGCACGGCGTCATGGAGCTGCTGCTCATCAACCACCCGCTGGACTGCCCGGTCTGCGACAAGGGCGGCGAGTGCCCGCTGCAGAACCAGGCGATGTCGAACGGCCGCAGCCAGACCCGGTTCGTCGACATCAAGCGGACGTTCCCCAAGCCGATCGCCGTGTCGACCGAGATCCTGCTCGACCGCGAGCGGTGCATCCTCTGCCAGCGGTGCACCCGGTTCTCCCGGGAGATCGCCGGCGACCCGTTCATCGACCTGCAGAAGCGCGGCGCGATGCAGCAGATCGGCCGGTTCGACGCCGACGTGCTGGGCTTCGCCGGCGCGGGGGTCGACGGCGAGGACGGGGCGGCCGACGGCACGCTGGCGTTCGACGACCGCGTCTTCCTCGGTGCGGACATCCCCGTCGGCCCCGCTGCGCCCACACTGGACGACGACCGATCTGGTTCGCCGTTCGCGTCCTACTTCTCCGGCAACACCGTCCAGATCTGCCCGGTCGGCGCGCTGACCGGCGCGGCCTACCGGTTCCGCGCCCGCCCGTTCGACCTGGTGTCGACCCCCGGCGTGGCCGAGCACGACTCGTCCGGCGCGGCGATCCGCGTCGACCACCGCCGCGGCGTCGTGCTGCGCCGGCTCGCGGGGGAGGACCCCGAGGTCAACGAGGAGTGGATCACCGACAAGGACCGGTTCGCGTTCACCTGGCAGTCCGAGGCCGACCGGATCACCACGCCCCTGGTGCGGGACCGCGCGGAGGACGGCGGCCGCGGCGAGCTGCACCCGGCGTCCTGGGCCGAGGCCCTGGAGGTCGCGGCGCACGGGCTGGAGCAGGCGCGCGCCGCGGGCGGCGTCGGGGTGCTCCCCGGCGGCCGGCTGACCGTCGAGGACGCCTACGCGTACGGCAAGTTCGCCCGCGTGGTGCTCGGCACCAACGACGTCGACCTGCGCGCCCGGCCGCACTCGGACGAGGAGCTCGCGTTCCTCGGCCACGCGGTGGCCGGCACCGGCCTGGGCGTCACGTTCCGCGACCTGGAGGCCGCGCCGACCGTCCTGCTCGCCGGCCTGGAAGCCGAGGAGGAGGCCGGGATCGTGTTCCTGCGGCTGCGCAAGGGCGTGGTCGCGGGCCGGACCCGCGTGCACGCCGTGGCGCCGCTGGCCAGCCGCGGCCTGGAGCGCCTGGACGGCACGCTGCTGCGCGCCGCCCCGGGCACCGAGCCCGAGGTGCTGGACGCCGTCGGCACCGGCGACCTCGCCGACCTCGGGGCCGCGCTCGGCGCCGAGGGCGCGCTGATCCTGGTGGGCGAGCGCCTGGCCGCGGTGCCCGGCGCCCTGTCCGCGGTGCTCCGGCTGGCCGGCCGCACCGGCGCCCGCGTCGCCTGGATCCCGCGCCGTGCGGGGGAGCGTGGTGGCGTCGAGGCCGGCGCGCTGCCGACCCTGCTGCCCGGCGGCCGCCCGGTCGCCGACGCCGCGGCCCGCGTCGACGTCGCCGCCGCGTGGGACGTCGAGCACCTGCCGACCGAGCCCGGCCGCGACACCGCCGCGATCCTCGCGGCCGCTGCCGACGGGACGCTCGGCGGCCTGCTGGTCGGCGGCGTGGACGTGCGCGACCTGCCCGACCCGGCCGCCGCCCGCGCGGCGCTGGCTGCGGCCGGCTTCGTCGTCTCGCTCGAGGTCCGCGCCTCCGAGGTCACCGCGCTCGCCGACGTGGTGCTGCCGGTCGCCCCGCCCGTCGAGCGCCCCGGCACGTACGTGTCCTGGGAGGGCCGCGTGCGGCCGTTCCCGCAGGCGCTCACCTCGACCGCGATGCCGGACCACCGCGTCCTCGACGCGCTGGCCGACGAGCTCGGCGTGACCCTGGGCCTGCGCACCGTCGCCGAGGTGCACGCCGATGCCGACCCGCTGACCGGCGAGTGGGACGGCGCCCGCGTCGCCGCCCCGGACGTCGCCGCCGCCGAGCCGCCGGCCGTCGCCGCGGGCCACGCGGTCCTGGCGTCCTGGCACCAGCTGCTCGACGCCGGCCGGCTCCAGGACGGCGAGCCGTTCCTGGCCGGCACCGCCAAGCGCCCGGTCGCCCGGCTGTCGCCCGCGACCGCCGCGGCCGCGGGGGTGCTGGACGGCGCGCTGCTGACCGTCGCCACCGACGCCGGGTCGATCACGCTCCCGGCCGTCGTCACCGACATGGCCGACCACGTCGTGTGGCTGCCCACCGCCTCGGCGGGCAGCCAGGTCCGGGACGCGCTGCGCGCGGTGCCGGGCGACCTGGTCCGGGTCGGGCCGGCCGAGCCCGCGGGTCCCGTCGAGGGCACCGCCACCGACGAGGAGGTGACCGCGTGACCGCGACCCTCGCGGCCGTGCTGCCCACCGTGCTCCCCGCCGCCGCGGCGGACGGGGGCGCGGCCGACTTCAGCCAGGACGTGTTCTGGGTCTGGCTGCTCAAGGCCGTCGGCATCCTGGTGTTCCTGCTGCTCAGCGTGCTCATCGCCATCTGGTTCGAGCGCCGCGTCGTCGGCCGGATGCAGCTGCGCCCCGGCCCGAACGTGCACGGCCCCTTCGGCCTGTTCCAGTCGCTCGCCGACGCGATGAAGCTCCTGCTCAAGGAGGACGTCACCGTCAAGGCGGCCGACAAGCTGGTCTACCTGGTGGCGCCGTTCATCGCGGTGTTCTGCTCGCTGCTGACGATGGCGGTCATCCCGTTCGGGCCCGAGGTGTCGATCTTCGGCGTGCTCACCCCGCTGCAGCTGACCGACTTCCCGGTCGCGGTGCTCTACATCCTGGCCTGCGCCTCGGTCGGCGTGTACGGCATCGTCCTCGGCGGCTGGTCGTCCAACTCGACCTACCCGCTGCTCGGCGCCGTGCGGTCCACCGCGCAGGTCATCTCCTACGAGCTCGCGATGGGCCTGTCCCTGGTCAGCGTGTTCATCCTGGCCGGGTCGATGTCGACCTCGGAGATCGTCGCCTCGCAGACCACGATCTGGTGGCTGATCCCGCTCGCCCCGGCGTTCGTCATCTACGTCATCTCGATGGTCGGCGAGACCAACCGGCTGCCGTTCGACCTCCCCGAGGCCGAGGGCGAGCTGGTCGGCGGCTACACCACCGAGTACTCCTCGATGAAGTTCGCCTGGTTCTTCCTGGCCGAGTACATCAACATGCTCAACGTCTCGGCCGTGGCGACCACGCTGTTCTTCGGCGGCTGGCGCGCCCCGTGGCCGCTGTCCTGGATCGGGGACGGCGTGCTCAACACCGGCTGGTGGCCGCTGCTGTGGTTCGTCGCCAAGGTCTGGCTGTTCATGTTCCTGTTCGTGTGGATCCGCGGCACCCTGCTGCGGTTCCGGTACGACCAGTTCATGAAGTTCGGCTGGAAGGTGCTGATCCCGTCGGCGCTGGTCTGGCTGGTCTGCGTCGCGGTCGTCCAGGGCGTCCGCCAGTTCGGCGGCGCGGACGTCATGGCGATGCTGCCGTGGCTCGGCGGCGCGATCCTCGTGGTCGTCGCGCTGTCGTTCCTCATCCCGGAGAAGAAGTCCGCTCCGGAGCCGGCGCCGTCGGACGAGCCGTTCGACGCCTTCGCCGGCGGCTTCCCCGTTCCGCCGCTGCCCGGCCAGAGCCTGCCGCCGTCGCCGCGAGCGCGGCTGCGTGCGGCCGCCGCCGACGCCGCGCCCGCGTCGCCCGCCCTCGTCGGCGGACCCGCGACCGACCAGGGCGCGGACGGCGACGCCCCCGAGTCCCCCACCCAGGAGGTGCCGCGTGGCTGACACGCCGGACAAGTCCGTCGAGCGGAAGGCGGGTGGTGGCGAGGTCGCCCGGCCCGCCACGGTCCGCCCGTACGAGTCGCTGATCCCGAAGCGGAGCCCGGTCGCCGACGCGCTCGCGCCCGCCGCCGGGTTCGGCGTGACGATCAAGAACTTCTTCAGCCGGACCGTCACCGAGCAGTACCCGTTCGAGACCGCGCCCGTGAAGCCGCGGTTCCACGGCCGGCACCAGCTCAACCGGTACCCGGACGGGCTGGAGAAGTGCATCGGCTGCGAGCTGTGCGCGTGGGCGTGCCCCGCGGACGCGATCTACGTCGAGGCGTCGGACAACACCCCCGAGAAGCAGATGTCGCCGGGGGAGCGGTTCGGCAGCGTCTACCAGATCAACTACCTGCGCTGCATCTTCTGCGGCCTGTGCATCGAGGCCTGCCCGACGCGCGCGCTGACCATGACCAACGACTTCGAGCTGGCGGGCCCGACCCGCGAGGGCCTGATCTTCGAGAAGCAGGACCTGCTCGCGCCGCTGGCCGAGGGCATGCTCGCCGCCCCGCACCCGATGGTCGAGGGCACGACCGACACCGAGTACTACCGCGGCGAGGTCACCGGCCCGACGCCGGCGCAGGTCGACTGGGTCGCCGAGCAGCGCCCGGACGACCCGACGCTGGAGGCCGCGCGCCGCCGAGCCGGTTCGGCGCCCGCGCCCGCGTCGGCCGAGGCGCCCGCGCCCGTGGGGCGGGAGCCCCGATGACGCCGTCGACCGCCGAGACGGTCCTGTTCTGGGTCCTGGCCCCGATCATGGTGCTCGCCGCCTCCGGCCTGCTGTTCGCCCGCAAGGCGGTGCACGCCGCGCTGTGCGTCATCACCGTGATGATCTCGCTGGCGTTCCTGTACGTCGCCCAGGAGGCGCCGTTCCTCGGCGTCGTCCAGGTGGTCGTCTACACGGGCGCCGTCATGATGCTGTTCCTGTTCGTGCTCATGCTGGTCGGCGTCGACGCGTCCGACTCGCTCGTCGAGACGCTGAAGGCGCAGCGCTGGGTCGGCTGGCTCGCCGCGCTCGGCCTGGGCGTGGTGCTGGTCGGGGTCGTCGGCCGGGCCACCTACCCGGACGCCGTCGGGCTGTCCGAGGCGAACGCGCCCGGCAACCCGACCGGCGTCGCGCGGATCATCTTCGGGCAGCACGTGTTCGGCCTCGAGGTCGTCGGCGCCCTGCTGGTGACCGCCGCGCTGGGCGCCCTCGTGCTCACCCACCGGCAGCGCCTCAAGCCGCTGGTCAAGCAGCCCGAGCGCGCCGCGGCCCGCGTGGCCGCCGGCGCCCGGCTCACCCCGCTGCCCGCCCCCGGCGTGTACGCGCGGCACAACGCGATGGACGTGCCCGCGCTCGACCCCGACGGGAACCCGATCGAGGACTCCGTGCCCCGCGTGCTGCGGATCCGCGGCCAGGAGGCCGGCACGGCCGAGTACCGCGCGGACACCTACCGGCGCGCGGTCACGGCGGTGCTCGCGGAGCGCGGCGCGGCCGTGACGGACGCGGAGGTCGACGCGGCCCTCGGGACCGTCGAGGACGACCCGCGGCCCGCCGCGGCACCGCCCGGGACCACCGGCCCGGCGGCCGACATCGACCTCGGCGGCGGCTCGACCCGGACGGAGACCGAGCGGTGACCCTCACGAACTACCTGGTGCTCTCCGGGATCCTGTTCTCGATCGGCGCCGCGACGGTGCTGCTGCGCCGCAACGCGATCATCGTGTTCATGGGCGTCGAGCTCATGCTCAACGCGACCAACCTCGCGCTGGTGACGTTCTCCCGGCTGCACGGCGACCTGACCGGCCAGGTCATGGCCTTCTTCGTCATGGTCGTGGCCGCCGCGGAGGTGGTCGTCGGGCTGGCGATCATCGTGTCGATCTTCCGCACCCGGAAGTCGGCCTCCGTCGACGACATCAACCTGCTGAAGAGCTGAGGGGACTGTGGACGTGAACTCCCTCGCCCCGCTGCTGGTGGCGGTGCCGCTGGCGAGCGCGGCGGTGCTGCTGCTGCTCGGGCGGCGCTCCGACCGCTGGGGCCACTGGCTCGGCCTGCTGGCGTCGACCGCGGCGTTCGTCGTCGGCGCGCTGCTGCTGGTCGAGCTGCTCGGCCGGCCCGCGGACGACCGCTCGATCGACGTGCACCTGTTCGACTGGATCTCCGCGGGGCGGTTCGACCTGTCGGCCGGGCTGCTGGTCGACCCGCTGTCGCTCACCTTCGTCCTGCTGGTGACGTTCGTCGGCTCGCTGATCCACCTGTACTCGGTCGCGTACATGGCGCACGACGCCGCGCGGCGCCGGTTCTTCGCCTACCTGAACCTGTTCATCGCGGCGATGCTGATCCTGGTGCTCGCGGACTCCTACCTGCTGCTGTTCGTCGGCTGGGAGGGCGTCGGCCTCGCGTCGTACCTGCTCATCGGGTTCTGGAACCACCACACCCCGTACGCGGTCGCCGCCAAGAAGGCGTTCGTCGCCAACCGCATCGGCGACCTCGGCCTGCTGGTCGCGCTCATGCTCATGTTCGCGACGTTCGGCTCGGTGGACTTCGCGTCGGTGTCCGCGGGCATCGACGGCGGGCTGGCGTCCACCGCCACGCTCACGGCGATGGGCCTGATGCTGCTGCTCGCCGCGTGCGGCAAGTCGGCGCAGTTCCCGCTGCAGTCCTGGCTCGGCGACGCGATGGCCGGCCCGACCCCGGTGTCCGCGCTCATCCACGCGGCGACGATGGTCACCGCCGGCGTCTACCTGATCGTCCGGTCCGCGCCGGTGTTCGAGGGCGCGCCCACCGCGCAGCTCGTCGTCACGATCGTCGGCGCGATCACGCTGGTGTTCGGGGCGGTCGTGGGCTGCGCGAAGGACGACATCAAGAAGGCGCTCGCCGCGTCGACGATGTCCCAGATCGGCTACATGGTGCTCGCCGCCGGCCTCGGCCCGGTCGGGTACGCGTTCGCGATCTTCCACCTCGTGACCCACGGCTTCTTCAAGGCCGGCATGTTCCTCGGCGCCGGGTCGGTGATGCACGGGATGGACGACCAGACCGACATGCGCCGGTTCGGTGCGCTCCGCCGGTACATGGTCGTCACCTGGGTCACGTTCGGCCTCGGCTGGCTCGCGATCCTCGGCGTCCCGCCGTTCTCCGGCTTCTGGTCGAAGGACAAGATCATCGAGTCCGCGTTCGTGGTGCCCGAGGGCGCCGGCGAGTGGCGGGCCTGGCTGTTCGGCGCGGTCGCGCTGATCGGCGCCGGGATCACCGCGTTCTACATGTCGCGGCTGTTCTTCATGACCTTCCACGGGAAGAAGCGCTGGACCAAGGACGCCGAGGGCCACGAGCCGCACCCGCACGAGTCGCCCGCGCTGATGACCATCCCGATGGTCGTGCTCGCGATCGGCTCCGTCGGCCTGGGCTTCGTGCTCCAGCTCGGCGGCGGCTTCACCACCTGGCTGGAGCCGGTGACCGGGCACGTCGAGCACCACGAGCCGGTGCTGCCGGTCCTGGTGATCCAGGTCGTCACGCTGCTGGCCGTGGCCGTGGGCCTCGTGCTCGCCTGGCGGCAGTACGCCTCGCTGCCGGTGCCGGAGACGGCGCCGGAGGGGTCCGTGCTCACCCGCGCGGCCCGGGTCGACCTCTACCAGGACGCCGTCAACGACGCCGTGCTGGTGGAGCCCGGCCGCCACCTGACCCGCTCCCTCGTCTACGGCGACCGCACCGCCGTCGACGGGACGTTCACCGGGCTCGGCCGCCTCACGGTCGGGATCGGGGAGCTCGTGCGCAGGCTGCAGACGGGCTACGCCCGCCAGTACGCCGCCACGATGCTGCTCGGCCTCGTCGTGCTGGCCGTCGTCGTCCTGGCACCCAGGATCTGAGGGGAAGTCGATGTCGTCCTCCGTCGCCACCACGGACGTGCCGTGGCTGACCCTCCTCATCGTGTGGCCGCTCGTCGGCGCGCTCGTCCTGTGGCTGCTGCCGCGGGGCTCGCGCGCCGCCGTCCCGGCCGACGCCGAGGGCACCGTCACCGCCGGGCCGCGGCGGTACACCCGGCAGATCGCCCTCGGCGTCTCGCTCGTCGAGGTCGCCCTCGGCGTCGGCGCGCTGCTGGCCTTCGACACCGGCGCCGCCCGCGTGCACCAGCTGAGCGAGACCCACGCCTGGATCTCGCAGCTCGGCGTCTCGTACGCGGTCGGCGTCGACGGCGTCGGCCTCGCGCTGGTGCTGCTGTCGGTCGTGCTGGTGCCGGTCGTGATCCTCGCGGCCTGGCGCGAGCAGGGCTCCGGCGCGCTGCCCACCGAGCGGCTGCGGCACTACCTGGCGCTCGTCCTGGTGCTGACCGCGTTCATGGTCGCGGTGTTCGCCGCCCGGGACGTGTTCCTGTTCTACGTGCTGTTCGAGGCCATGCTGATCCCGGTCTACTTCATGATCGGCGCGTTCGGCGGGCCCCGGCGGCGGTACGCGGCCGTGAAGTTCCTGCTGTTCTCGCTCGCGGGCGGGCTCATCATGCTGGCGGGCGTCATCGCCCTCTACCTCCAGGGCCCCGGCGGGCCGCAGGGCTTCCTCACCGAGAACCTCACCGGGCTGGACCTGCCGGTCGGGACCGAGCGCTGGCTGTTCCTCGCGTTCTTCCTCGCGTTCGCGATCAAGGCCCCGATGTTCCCGGTGCACACCTGGCTCCCCGACGCCGCCGAGCAGGCGCCCGCCGGGACCTCCACGCTGCTGGTCGGCGTGCTCGACAAGGTCGGCACCTTCGGGATGCTCACGCTCTGCCTGCCGCTGTTCCCGGCGGCGTCCCGCTGGGCGGCGCCGGTGATCATCGCGCTGGCCGTCGTGTCGATCCTCTACGGGGCGCTGCTCGCGATCGGCCAGCAGGACCTGTTCCGGCTGGTGGCGTACACCTCGGTGTCGCACTTCGGGTTCATCGTGCTCGGCATCTTCGCCTTCACGTCGACCTCGGTCGCCGGCTCGTCGTTCTACATGGTCAACCACGGGCTCTCGACCGGGGCGCTGTTCCTGCTGGTCGGGTTCCTCGCGGCGCGCCGCGGCTCCGCCCGGATCGAGGACTTCGGCGGCCTGCAGAAGGTCACCCCGGTGCTGGCCGGCGTCTTCCTGGTCACCGGCCTGTCCGCGCTCTCGCTGCCCGGCCTGTCGACCTTCGTGTCCGAGTTCCTGGTCCTGGTCGGCTCGTTCGGCACCAACCGCGCCGCCGCGGTGGTCGCGGCGCTGGGCGTCGTGCTGGCCGCGGTCTACGTCCTGTGGACCTACCAGCGCCTGTTCACCGGCCCGGTGCGCGGCGACCTCGCCGGCACCCGGGACATCGGCGGGCGCGAGCGGTGGGTCGTCGGCCCGCTCATCGCGATCATGCTGGTGCTCGGCTTCTACCCGGCGCCCGCGCTGCGGCTGGTGGACGAGCCCGCCGCGCAGACCATCGAGCACGTGGGCGGCGAGCCGCCCGCGGTCGAGATGCCGATCGCCGTCGACGGCGACTCCGAGGGGAGCGAGCAGTGAGCTTCACCGTGCCCGACATCGCGTGGGCCCAGCTCGCGCCGGTGCTCATCGTGCTCGGCGCCGCCGTCGTCGGCGTGCTGGTCGAGGCCCTCGTGCCGCGGCGCGTCCGCCGCGTGGTCCAGCTGACGCTGACCCTGGTCGCCCTCGCGGCCGCCGTCGTCGCGGTCGCCGCGCTCTGGAACGGCGTCGCGGACACCGGCGGCACCGACGTGCTCGGCGGGTCGCTGCTGGTCGACGGCCCGACGCTGGTCCTGTGGGCCATCACCGCCGTGCTCGCGCTGCTGGCCGTGCTCGTGATGGCGGACCGCACCGCCACCGGCGAGGACGCGTTCGCCCCGCAGGGCGCCGCGGTGCCCGGCTCCGGCTACGAGGAGGCCGCGCGCGCCGCGGGCCTGGAGCAGACCGAGGTCTACCCGCTCGTGCTGTTCGCGACCGGCGGCATGCTCATCTTCCCGGCGACGGGCGACCTGCTGACGCTGTTCGTGGCGCTCGAGGTGCTGTCGCTGCCGCTCTACCTGCTGACCGGGCTGTCCCGGCGCCGCCGCCTGCTCAGCCAGGAGGCGTCCATGAAGTACTTCCTGCTGGGCTCGTTCGCGTCCGCGCTGCTGCTGTTCGGCATCGCGCTGCTCTACGGGTTCTCCGGCTCCCTCCGGTACGCCGAGATCGCCGACGCCGTCCGCACCGTGTCCGGCATGGACGGGCTGCTGCTCGCCGGGTCCCTGCTGGTGCTCGCGGGGCTGCTGTTCAAGGTCGGCGCGGTGCCGTTCCACTCCTGGACCCCCGACGTGTACCAGGGCGCGCCCACCCCGATCACCGGGTTCATGGCCGCCTGCACCAAGGTGGCCGCGTTCGGCGCGCTGGTCCGGGTGTTCTACACGGTGGTGCCCGACCTGCGCTGGGACCTCGAGCCGGTGATGTGGACCGTCGCGATCGCCACCATGGCGGTCGGCACGGTCGTCGCGCTGGTGCAGACCGACGTCAAGCGGGTGCTCGCGTACTCGTCGATCGCGCACGCGGGCTTCGTGCTCACCGGCGTGGTCGCGCTGGTGCAGTCCGGGATCACGGCGGTGCTGTTCTACCTGCTGGCCTACGGGGCGGCGACGGTGGGGGCGTTCGGGATCGTGTCGCTCGTGCGGGAGCGCGGGGCGGTGCGGTCGGGTGCGGGCGCGGGTGTCGCGGGTGTCGCGGGCGCGCGGGTGCCCGCGCTGGCGTCGGCGGGCGCGACCGGCGGCGCCTCGGCCGGGTCGACGGTGGACGTCGCGGGGACGGGCGCGGGTGCCGACCGGGCCGACGCCGTGGCCGACCCCGACGGCGAGGAGCCGCCGGTCGAGGCCGAGGGCCCGGTCCTCGGCGAGGCCACGCACCTGTCCCAGTGGGCGGGCCTCGGCCGGACCAACCCGGTGCTCGCCACCACGTTCGCGCTGTTCCTGCTGTCGTTCGCGGGCATCCCGCTGACGGCGGGGTTCACCGGGAAGTTCGCGGTGTTCTCCGCGGCCGTCGAGGGCGGCGCCTGGCCGCTCGCGGTGGTCGGCGTCGTGGCCTCCGCGGCCGCCGCGTTCTTCTACGTCCGGATCATCGTCCTGATGTTCTTCACCAGCCCGCACGGCGGCCCGCGCGACGACGCCGACGACGAGGCCCGCCCGGGCGCCGTGGTCGTCGCGTCGCAGGGGTTCGCGGTCGTCGCCATCGGCGCCTGCGCCGTGCTGACCGTGCTCCTCGGCGTGCTGCCCGGCCCGGTCCTGGACGCCGTCGCGGGCGTCGCCCAGCTCCTGCCCTGACCGCTCTCCCGTCCGCACGCGGCCGTGCGCCCGACCACTCGCGTGGCCGGGCGCACGGCCGCGTCGGTTCTGCCCCGGCCCGTGCGGCCAGATAGGTTCGACCCGTGACTTCCCCGACCGCCCTGCCGCTCGCCGACCCCGTGCTCGCCGAGCGCATCGCGGGACGCCTCGACGTCGTCGAGGAGCGTCTGCGCGCCGCCGTCGCGTACGCCGACCCGCTCGTCGACGACGCCGCGCACCACCTGGCGAACGCCGGCGGGAAGCGCCTGCGCCCGCTGCTCACGCTGCTGTCCGCCGAGCTCGGCGGGACCCCGGGCGCCGACGACGTCCTCGACGCCGCCGTGGTCGTCGAGCTCACGCACCTCGCGTCGCTCTACCACGACGACGTCATGGACTCCGCGCCGCTGCGCCGCGGCGCCCCCGCCGCGCACGAGGTCTGGGGCAACAACGTCGCGATCCTCGTCGGGGACCTGCTGTTCGCGCGCGCCTCCAGCACCGTCGCGCACCTCGGACCGGAGGCCGTCATCATCCAGGCCGGCACCTTCGAGCGGCTGTGCCTCGGCCAGCTGCACGAGTCCACCGGCCCCGGCGCCGACGACGACGCCGTGCAGCACTACCTGCACGTGCTCGCCGACAAGACGGCGTCCCTCATCGCCACCTCCGCGCGGCTCGGCGCCATGTACGGCGGCGCGTCCCCGGAGGCCGTCGAGACCGTCGCCGCGTTCGGCGAGCGGATCGGCGTGGCCTTCCAGCTCGCGGACGACGTCCTGGACCTCACCTCCGCCGGCGACGTCTCCGGCAAGACCCCCGGCACCGACCTGCGCGAGCAGGTGCCGACCATGCCCGTGCTGCTGCTCCGGGAGCGGGCCGCCACCGGCGCCGACCCCGCCGACGCCGAGCTCGTCGCCCGCCTCGACGGCGACCTGTCCGACGACGCCGTGCTCGCCCAGGTGCTCGCCGACCTCCGCGCGCACGACGTGGTCCGGGAGACCCGGGAGCGGGCCGCCGCGCTGGTGACCGAGGCCGTCGACCTGCTCGCGCCGCTGCCGGACGGGCCCGTGAAGGACTCGTTCGTGTCGTTCGCGGACGCGCTGGTCGACCGGGCGTCCTGACGCGCTGACGGCTTCGGGGGGAGCGATGAGCACGCCGGACGTGGCGGGCGTGGCCGGGGGCGGCGCCGGGGCGCAGGTCTGCGCGGTGTGCGGCGCGGGGCTGGAGCCGGGCGCGGCGTTCTGCGGCACGTGCGGGACGCGGGTCGCGGCGGCGCCGGGCGCGGGCGCGCCGGGCGTCGGCGTGCCGGGCGTCGCCGCGCCGCACGCACCCCCGTCCGCCGACCGGGCCGTCGGAGGCGACGACCCCGCCCCGGTGCGAGTGGATCCACTCGCACCGACACGCCCCGGCGGGTCCGCGCGCAAGGATCCACTCGCGCCGGGGACGGGCCCAGGACGCGGCGCGGGGGCGGCTGCGCCGGGCTGGTCGCTCGGGGCCGACGTGGACGACGCCGTCGCGCCCGTGTGGCGCCGGCTCGTGGCCCTGCTCGTCGACCAGGCGCTCGCGGTGCTCGTCGGCAGCGCCGGCCTGCTCGCGGTGCTGCCCGCGCTGCGCTCCGACGGCTCGGTCGGCGCGCTGCTCGTCCCCGGGCTGCTCCTGCTGCTGCTCGCCGCGGGGCAGTGGTTCGCCGAGGCGTTCGGGGGTCGCACGGTCGGCGGCGCGCTGCTCGGCACCCGCACCGTGTCCGCCCGGACGGGCCGCGCGCCCGGCCTGTGGGCGGTGCTCGTGCGGAGCGTCGTCCAGGCGCTGGGCGTCCTGCTCGGGGGCGTCGGCGTGTACGTCGTCGCGGGCTCCGGCGCCTGGGACGAGGGCCCGGAGCAGCGCGGCTGGCACGACAAGGCCGCGGGCACCCTCGTGCTCCGCGCCCGCGCGCCCCGCCGCGAGGACTACCCGGAGCCCGCGCCCGCTGCCGCGGCGCCCGCGCCGTCGTCCGCGCCCGCCGGCCGGTCGTCGGGCCCCACCTCCGGCCCGCCGCGCCCGACGACGACCCCGCCGTCCGCCGAGGTCGCGCCGTCCGAGGCCGCGCCGCGCGTCGCGCCGACCTCGGGCCCGCCCGCGCCCGTCGCGCCCGCCCCGGACGCCGCCCCGGTCGACGCGGACGTGCCCACGCGGGCACCGCACGCGCCCGCCGACCGCGCGGCGGCCGCTCCGCGCGAGCCGGCACCCGCGCCGCTCGCTGCTGCGCCGCAGAGGCCGGTCGCACCCACCTCGGCGCGCGAGGTGCGCGTCCGCCCCGCGGCGGCCGCCGGCACGCGCGAGGACCTCGCTGCGCCCGTCACCTCCGGGCCGGTCGTCCCCGCTGCCGCCCCCACCCCGGTGGCGCCCGCCGCCGCGTCGGACGGGACGGAACCGATCGAGGCCGCCTCGGCGACAGTCCTGCCGGCCCCGACGCCCGCCCCGCTCGACCCTGCGCCCGCGGCCCCGGGCGGTGTGGTCGACACGCCCCCGGCGCCCGTCGCGGACGACGGCGCCCGCCCCCCGCGGCACGCAGCGCCCACCCCCGCCGCGCCCGAGCCCGCCGCCCCGGTCGACCCGCCGCCCCCGCGCACCCCGTCGCCCGACGCCGCTCCCGGCGTGCCTGTCGTCCCCACCCCGGCGGCCGACCCCCCGCCCGACCTCCCGGACACCACCGTCCCGACCGCCGACCTCGGCGACCTCGAGCACACCCGCGTCGGCCGCTGGGCGGGCTCGCTGGACGCGGCGTCGTCGACGCTCGCCCTGGTGCTCGACACCGGCGTCCGGGTGGCCGTCACCGGCCCAGGCCTCGTCGGACGCCGTCCGGTCCCCGGCGCCGAGCAGTGGGCCCACCTGGTCACGATCGACGACCCGGAGCAGTCGGTGTCGTCGACCCACCTGGCGTTCTGGCCGGTCGACGGCGGGCTCGACGTCGTCGACCGCGGCTCCACCAACGGCACCGTCCTCCTGGACGCGGCGGGCAAGCCGTGGAGCCTCCCGCCCGGGCAGCCGGCCCGCGTCGGCGCGGGCTGGACCCTGGTCCTGGGCAGCCGCCGCATCACCGTCAGCACGGCCTGACGCCGAGGCCAGGCGGGCCGCGTCCGAGCCCGGCGGGGCCGCTCGACCTGACCGAGCACCGTCGACCTCGCGCCCGGGAAGGCACGTGCGCCGAGCGCGGTCCTCCGCGCCGAGCGCGGTAGCCGGGGCGACCGCGGTCGGCGGGAGGTACCGCGCTCGGCAGCGCAGCCGCCGTCGGCGGGGGCGACGCTCATCCCGTGCGGATGAGGTGACGCGCGCGCCCCCGGCGGCAGCATGGTCGCAGCCGGGTCTCCCGGCAGGCGCGCCGCCCCGGGGCCGGGGGGACCGGGGCCGGCCGCGCCGCCCTCACGCCGTGCTCGACGCCGGACCGCCGTCGCTCCGCGCCGAGCCCGGCCACCGCCTCAGCGCGCCCCGGGCCTCGAGTGCCTACCCGACACGTCGAGTGCCTATCCGCCGGGTAGGCACTCGACGTGTCGCATAGGCACTCGGCGGCGAGGAGCTGGCTGCGGCCGTCGACGGGCTCGCCCCACCAGGACGGCGCGAGCGAGCAGCCGACGCGTCGAGCGGGTAGTCCGCGGGTGCTCGCTCGACGCGTCGGATGCCCCGTCGAGGCGCGCAGAGCTGGGCACACGGAGCACGGCGCGCGGCACAGGGCGCACCCGGCGCACCCGGCGCGCGGCCGCCGCGGGCGGCGCCGCATCAGAGGGTCGGCGGGGTCCAGGCCAGCTGGACGACCTGGCGGCCCTCGTCGCGCGTCACGAGCTGCGCGCGTCCCGCCACCGACGGCACGGGCTTCGCCCCGCCGACCAGCGCGCCCTCGTCCGGGCTGCCGGACATCACGATGCCCGGCGCGGCCAGGTCGCGGAGCGCCTGCAGGACGGGCTCGTACATCGCGCGCCCGGCGCCGCCGGACCGGCGGGCCAGCACCAGGTGCAGGCCCACGTCGCCCGCCTGCGCGAGCAGCGGCACGAGCGGCTGCAGCGGGTTGCCGGTGGTCGTCGAGACCAGGTCGTAGTCGTCGACGATCACGTAGACCTCGGCGCCGGTCCACCACGACCGGGACCGCAGCTGCTCCGGCGTCACGTCCGGCCCGGGCAGCCGGGTGCGGAGGTAGTCGGCGAGGCCCGCGATCTCGGCGGCCGCCTGGTCCTGGGTGGTGAAGTAGCCCGCGAGGTACTCCTCGGGGATCTCGCCGAGCAGCGAACGCCGGAAGTCGACCGCGAAGATCTGCGCCTGCTGCGGGGTGTGCAGGCGGCGGATCTCGGACGCCACGGCCCGGAGCAGCGCGGACTTGCCGGAGCCGCCGTCGCCGAACGCGTACAGGTGCGGCTCCTCGGCGACGTCGATCCCGACCGGCGCGAGCGCGGCCTCGTCGATGCCGAGCAGCAGCCGGCGCGCGTCGGCGCGGGCGTCGGACCGGACGTGGTCGAGCGTGACCTCGTCGGGCAGCAGCCGGAGCTTGGGGCCGGCGGGGCCCTGCCACGCGGCGTTGACGGTCTCGATGAGGTGCGCGACGCCGGCGCCGAGGGTGTCGGGCGAGGCGTCGCCGTCGACGCGGGGCAGCGCGGTCAGCACGTGGTGCTTCGACACGGCGAGGCCGCGGCCCGGGCGGTCCTTGGGGACGTTGACGGCGACCTTGCGGTCGATCTCCGAGTCCATCGGGTCGCCGAGCCGGAGCTCCAGCCGGGTGCCGAACAGGTCCTTCACCTGGGTGCGGAAGTCCATCCAGCGCGCGGCGGACGCCACGAGGTGCACGCCGAACGTGAGGCCGCGGCCGGCGAGCGCCTGGATGCGCGGCTCCAGCTCGTCGAACTCGGCGCGGATGGTGGACCAGCCGTCGACGAGCAGGAACACGTCGCCGTAGCCGTCGTCGGCGGTGCCCTGCGCGCGGCGGGTGCGGTAGGTCTCGATCGAGTCGATGCCGTTCGCGCGGAAGTACCGCTCGCGCTCGTCGACGATCGACTCGACCTCGGCGACCGTGCGGCGCACGACGTCGGGCTCGGCCCGGGACGCGACGCCCGACACGTGCGCGAGGCCCGCCAGCGGGGCGAACGTGCCGCCGCCGAAGTCGAGCACGTAGAACTGCACCTCGAGCGGGGTGTGCGTGAGCGCGAGCGCCGTGACCACGGAGCGCAGCACGGTCGACTTGCCGGTGCGCGGGGCGCCGACGACGGCCATGTGGCCGGCCGCGCCGCCGAGGGACACGGTGAGGTTCTCGCGGCGCTGCTCCAGCGGTCGGTCGACGGTGCCCAGCGGGACCGTCAGCGTGCCGGCGGACCGCCAGCCCGGGGACACCAGGCCGAGCCGCGGGTCGGCGACCAGGTCTGGCATGAGCTCGTCGAGCGTGCGGGGGACGACCAGCGGCGGCAGCCACACCTGGTGCGCGGGCGGGCCCTGGTCCTTCATCCGCTGCACCGCGATGTCGAACGTCGCCCGCGACTCCTCGGGCTCGGTCGCGACGACCTCGGTGGACGCCGGCTCGGCGACGACGCCGCCGAGCACGGGCGCCGCGGTGAACGACTCCAGCCGGGCGAGCCCGGTGCCCGCGACGGTGCCGCCGGTGGCGGTGCGGCGGCGGGCCTTCGGCGGACCCGAGACGTAGGCGGCGCGGAACTGGATCATCGTCGTGGTGTCGGGCTTGAGGTAGCCCATGCCGGGGACCGGCGGCAGCGTGTACGCGTCGGGGACGCCGAGCACGGTGCGCGACTCGGCGGCCGAGAAGGTCCGCAGGCCGATCCGGTAGGACAGGTGCGACTCCAGCCCGCGGAGCCGGCCCTCCTCCAGCCGCTGCGAGGACAGCAGCAGGTGCATCTGCAGCGATCGGCCCAGGCGGCCGATCGTGACGAACAGGTCGACGAACTCCGGCTTGGCTGAGAGCAGCTCGGAGAACTCGTCGCAGACGATGAGCAGGGCGGGCAGCGGCGCCAGGTCGGTGCGGCCGCCCTTGCGCGCCTTCTCGTAGTCGGCGACGTTCGCGAAGTTGCCCGCGGCGCGCAGCAGCTCCTGGCGCCGGACCATCTCGCCCTGCAGGGCGTCCTGCATGCGGTCGACGAGCGTGAGCTCCTCGCCGAGGTTCGTGATGATCGCGGAGACGTGCGGCATGTCGGCCATGCCGGCGAACGTCGCACCACCCTTGAAGTCGACGAGGACGAAGTTGAGGTCCTCGGACGAGTGCGTCATCGCGAGCGCCAGCACCAGCGTGCGCAGCACCTCGGACTTGCCGGAGCCGGTGGCGCCGATGATCAGGCCGTGGGGGCCCATGCCCTGCTGGGCGGACTCCTTGATGTCGAGCGCGACGGGCTGGCCCTGCGGGGTCACGCCGATCGGCACCCGGAGCCGGTCGCGGGGCAGGCGCGGCCGCCAGGCCACGTCCAGGTCGAGGTCCCGGACGTCGCCGACGCCGAGCAGGTCGACCAGCTCGGACGACACCTCCTCGTCGCCGCGCTCCGGACCCGATTCGACGTGCAGCGGCAGCAGGCGGCGCGCGGTGGCCTCGGCGTCCGCGACGGACATCTGGTCGCCCTCGACCCGCACGGGCGGGTTGCCGAGCCGCAGCACGTCGACCGGCGCGCGGACGGCGTCCTCGGTGGCGACCGCGCCGCCGACGTTGAGCCGCAGCGTCGTCGGCTCGTCGAGCTCGTCCCAGCGGTCGGGGAGCTCCAGGACGGTCACGCCGAGCACGCCGTCGGTGGTGAGGATCGCGTTGCCGACCGGCACGTGCCCGCCGTCGACCACGACCAGCACGTGCGGCAGCGGCGCCTCGGCGGCGTAGCCGAACCGCGGGCGGTCCGTCAGGTCCTCGGGGAGCAGCGACTCGACGTCGGCGAGCGTGGTGCCGATCATCCGGGCTGCGCCCACCGCGTCGCGGGACCGGGTCGAGTGCGCGTGCGGCAGCCACTTGACCCAGTCCCACTCGGGCAGCGCGGCGTCGCTCGCGACGACGGCGATCTGCAGGTCCTCGGGGGCGTGGAACGTGGCGAGCTGGCTGACGACGGCCCGGGCCAGCGCGCGCGACTCCGCGGCGGCGCCGGTCACCTCGATGCGGGCGACCGACCGCACGTCGAAGGCCATCGGCACGCCCTGCTGGACGCGGTGCGTCACCAGGAACCGGTGCGCGGCGGACGCGGCCACCGGGTCGAGCTGCGCCAGCGGCGGGGTCTGCGGGGCCTCGAGGTCGAGGCAGAGCGGCTGCGCGCCGACGCCGACGCGCGCGACCAGGAAGTCGTCGTGCTGCGACCGGCGCTCCCACACGCGGGTGCGCTCCTCGGCGACGGCGGGCAGCGCGCGCGGTTCGGGAGAGGTCCACTCCGCGGCGCGGCGCTGGGCACCCGCGGCCTGGCGGACCGAGTTCCGCAGGTCGGACAGGTAGGCCAGGTACTCGCGGCGGGCGCCGACGACCTGCGCCTGGTGCTGCGAGCGCTGCCGCCAGCCGTTGACGCCGACGAACCCGAGCGAGGCCAGCAGGAACATGCCGGCCGTGATGAAGCCGCGCGGCCCCGGCTGGGTGGTCGCGACGAACACGATCGAGCCGACCGACCCGAGCATCGGGATCGCGTTCGCGAGCATGCCGCTGATGCCGTCGGAGGCCTGGATCTCGGGCGGGGGCTGCAGGACGACCTGTCCGCTGGGGACGGCGGGCGGCTCGAGGCGCGTCCCCTGCTGCGGCGCGATCGACATCGTCGGCGCTCGGTCCCTCCTGCCGGGCGGGGAGCCAGACGCCCCCCGACGTTCCTGTGGCGTCAACCTACCCGCACGGGCGCGCGCGGGTAGGTCGGCGTTCCACCGTCCGGGCGATCCTGGCCGCGGTCCCCCCGGACGGGGGGACGACCGGGGTGCTGACCGGCCCTGACCGCATAGCATGACTGGCGCCGCGCCCGGGGGCGGGCGGGACCGCCGCCGACGCCCCGCCGGGCGCGCGACCGGCGGAGGGAGAGCGCGTGACGGTGCAGTCGACCGGCGCGCCCCTGACGCGCGTCGCCGTGCACCTGGGTGCCCGCCGCCTCGACGTCGCCCTGGACGCCGCCCGCACCCTCGGCGAGCTGCTGGCCGCCGCCGGGGTGCCGCTCGTGCCGGGGATGCTCGTGCTCGACTCGTCCGGCCGCGTCCTCGACCTCGCCGCGCCGGTCGCCGCGCAGGTGGCCGACGGCGCGGTCGTGCACGTCGTCGCGCCCGCGGCGCGCCCGCGGGGCCGGGCCGCCCGGGCCCGCGCCGGCTGGGTCGCCCGCCGGCCCGACCCGCAGCCCGCGCTGCTCGGCGCCGCCGCGGCCGCGTCCGGGGTGCTGGCGGCCGTGGCGCTGATCGACCCCGTCGCGCGGGGCTGGCTCGCGCTGGCCGCCGCCCTGCTGCTCGGGGCCGCCGCGCTCGCGCTGGCCGTGCTGCCCGTGGCGTCGGCGACCGCCGCCACGCTCGTCGCCCCCGTGCTGGCGTTCGCCGCGGGTGTGGCCGCCGTCGACCCGGCCGGGTCCGCCGACCGGCGGCTCGCGCTCGTCGCGGGTCTGGTGGCCGCGACCGCCGTCGCCGCGGTGCGCTGGGTCGCCACCCGGGCGGAGCGCCGGGGCCAGGACGTCGCCGGGGTGCTGGTCGTCGCCGTCGGCGTGGTGGCCGGGCTGGCACTGGCCGTGCTGCTGGCCGGGCTGCCCGGCGTCGTCGCCGCGGCGGTGCTGCTGGGCCTGACGCCGGTCGGGCTGCGGGCGATCCCCGTCATGGCGCTGTCCGTGCCGGACGAGCAGCTGGTCGACCTCGCGCACGTCGCCCGCACCGCCCCGTCCGTCCGCGGGCCGCGGCCGCGCGGGCTCGGCCGGGTCAACGAGCGCCAGGTCGTCCGCACCGTCGACTCCGCCGAGCGCCGCACGGACGCCGGCGTCCTGCTGGTGTGCGCGCTGCCGCCGGTGCTGGTGCCGCTGGTGCTCGTCGCGGCGCTGGGCGACCCGCAGCGGGGGACGCTCCGCGGCTGGGCCGCCGTGGCGCTGGTGGCGGCGCTGGTGGCCGTGCTGTCCCTGCAGCCGCGGGCGGCGCGGGGGCCGGTCGCGCGCTGGGCGCCGCGGGTGGCCGCCGCGCTCGTGCTCGTCGAGCTCGCGGCGCTGGGCGCGCCGCGGCTCGGGCCGGACGCGGTGCTGCTGGCCGCCGGGTGCCTCGTGGTCGGGCTGGCCGCCGCGGCGATCGGCGTGGCGCTCGGGCGAGGGTGGCAGTCGGTGGTGGCGTCCCGGTTCGCCGACTTCGTCGAGGGGCTGGGCGTCGTGCTCGCGCTGCCCGCGGCGCTGGTGGCGGCGGACTTGATCGAGACGCTGCGGCGGGTGACGTCGTGAGGCGGGCCCCCCCTCCCCCGCGACGGGGCAGGGGCAGGACGAGAGCGACGACGGGGGAGCCGACGTGGACCAAACGATGAGCGCGATCCCCGTCGGGACCGTCGCCGTCCGCGCGTGCGCGAGCTGCCACCGGCCGCTGCGCGAGGACGCCCGGTTCTGCACCGCGTGCGGCGCCCCGGCGCAGCCCGACGCCACCGTGACGGTCGTCGAGGGCGCCCAGGGCCGGACCCGCGCCGACGCGCGGCCCCGCGAACCGCGACCCGCCGTGCTGCACCCCGCGTTCGGCGACGCGACCCCGGCCGGCCCCGGGAGGCGCGTGCTGGCCTACGCGCTCGACGCCGTGGCCGTCGGCGCCGTGGCCGGTGGTCTGCTGGCCTGGACCGGCTCGTGGCTGCTCGCGGCGCTCGTCGTCGTCGAGCTCGCCGTCGGCCTGCTCGTCTGGGAGGCGCACACCGGCCGGACGCTCGGCAACACCCTCCTGGGCCTGCGCACCGCGCGCGAGGAGACGCCGTACTCGGTCGGGCCGGCGCGCGGGTTCCTGCGCGGGCTCGTGCTCGCCGCCGGGCACGCCGCAGCGGGGCTCGGGCAGTGGCTGGTCGTGGCGTCGGGGGCGTTCGACAAGACCGGGCGGGCGCAGGCGTGGCACGACCGCGTCGGCCGGGCCGTCGTCGTGGACGTGCGGGCGCACGAGCGGGCCGTGGAGGCGGCCGCCGACGCCGCGGAGCGCGCGGGGGCCGTGGCCGTGGGGACGGCGCCGCGGGCGGGCGTGCAGGTGGGGGCCGCGGGGGTGCCGCAGCAGCCGGGGGCGACGCCGGGGGGCGCGCAGGCAGCGGCCGTCGCCGCGTCGGTGCCGCAGCAGCCGCCGCAGCCGCCGCGCCTGCCTCTTATACACACCTGACGCTGCCGACGAAGGCCGGGGAG
>NZ_JBYTEP010000044.1:0-34951 GCF_058792015.1 Cellulomonas sp. EB106-03-03-XG116 | reverse complement strand
CCGCCGCGCGACCCCGCCCGGCCGCCGCGCGCGCGCCGCGGGTGACGATCCGGGCGGTCGCGGAGCACGCCGGGGTCTCGCGGCAGACGGTGTCGAACGCGCTGAACGCCCCGGACCGGCTGTCGCCCGGGACCCTGGAGCGCGTCCGCCGCGCGGTGGCCGCGCTCGGCTACCGCCCGGACCACGCCGCCCGGGCCCTGACGTCGCGCCGCTCGGGCCTCATCGGCATCCGGGTCGGGTCGACGGCGCACCGCACGGCGGCGCACCCCGACCGGCTGCTGCACGAGCTCGTCGCGGCGGCCCGGCCGCACGGCTACCGGTTCCTCGCGTTCGACGCCCCGTACGGGGACGACGACGCGGAGATCGCCGCCTACGGCGAGCTGCTGGCCGCCGGCGACGTGGACGCCGTGGTCGTCGCGGACACCCACCCGGGGGACGCGCGACCGGCCTGGCTGGCGGACCGCGGCGCGGCGTTCGTCGCGCACGGGCAGCCGTGGGGCGACCCGGACGCCGCCCACCCGTGGGTCGACGTCGACGGCGCCCTCGGCGTGCGGCTGGCGGTCGAGCACCTCCGCGCCCGCGGCCACCGCCGGATCGGGTTCGTCGGCTGGCCCGCCGACGGGGCGGGCGGCGACGCCCGGCGCGCGGCCTGGCTCGCGGCGACCGAGGCCGCGGCCGACGGCGCGGCCGACGACCCCCGGCGCCCCGCGGGCCCCGGCGCCCGCGGACCCGAGGCGGTCGCCGCGGCAGACGACCCGGACGCGGCCGCCGCCGCGGTCGCGGCCCTGCTCGCGCGACCCGGCGACACCCCGACCGCGCTGGTCTGCGCGTCGGACGCGCTGGCGCTCGGCGCCCTCGCCGCGGTCGCGGACGCCGGCGCCACCCCCGGCCGGGACGTCGCGATCACCGGCTACGACGACTCCGACCTGGCGGCGTTCGCGCGCCCGGGGCTGACGAGCGTGCGCCAACCGATCAGACTGGTGGCGCAGACCCTCGTCGAGCAGGTGCTGGACCGGCTCGGCGTCGACCTCGGGCACCGGCCGGCCCCGGCCGGGCTGGTCCCGCCCGAGCTCGTCGTCCGGGCGTCCAGCGCCGGGCCCGCACCGCGCGACGCCGCCCCGGGCCCGGCCGGCGCCCGCACCGCCGCAGCCCGCACCGCCGCCACCCGCACCGCGACCCCCGCGGCCCCGCGCCGCAGCACCGCCGCATGACGCACGACCCCGCACCACCCGCACCCGCACACCACGCCCCTGGGAGCTCCACCGTGGCAACCGCACCCGACCGCCCCACCGCGGTCCTCGACGGCCTCGACGCCGTCCTGTTCGACCTCGACGGGGTCCTCACCCCCACCGCCGTCGTGCACATGCACGCCTGGGCGCGGCTGTTCGCCCCCCTGCTCGACGCCCGCGGCGCCGCGCCGTACACGGACGCGGACTACTTCGCGCACATCGACGGCAAGCCGCGCTACGAGGGCGTGCGGTCCCTCCTGGCGTCGCGCGGCATCGAGCTGCCCTGGGGCGACCCGGCCGACTCCCCCGACACCGAGACGGTCTGCGGCCTCGGCAACCGGAAGAACGCCGTGTTCACCCAGGTGCTCGAGACCGAGGGCGTCACGCCGTACCCGGGCTCGGTGCGCCTGGTCGACGCGCTGCTCGCCCAGGGCCGGACGGTCGCCGTGGTGTCGAGCAGCCGGAACGCGGTGCCCGTGCTGGCCGCCGCCGGCCTGACCGACCGGTTCCCGCTCGTGGTCGACGGCCTCGTGGCCGCGGCGCGCGGCCTGGCGGGCAAGCCGGACCCGGCGACGTACCTGTACGCCGCCGAGCAGCTCGGCGTCCCGCGCGAGCGCGCGGTCGTCGTCGAGGACGCCGAGTCCGGCGTCGCCTCCGGCCGCGCCGGGGCGTTCGGGCTCGTGATCGGCGTGGACCGCGGCGCGGGTGCCGACGTGCTGCGCGAGCAGGGGGCAGACCTGGTGGTGGACGACCTCGCCGAGCTCGTCACCACGACCGACGACACCGACGAGCACGAGAGCACCCTGCCGTGAACCCCACCTCCCTGTTCACCCCGGACCCCCTGGACCGCAACCGGTTCCCGAAGGACGAGTGGCGGCTGCGCGAGACGCGCCACGACGCCGCCGACCTGGGCCGGACCGAGACCCTGTTCGCCGTCGGCAACGGGTACCTCGGCATGCGCGGCAACGTCGAGGAGGGCCGCGACAGCCACAGCCACGGCACCTTCATCAACGGGTTCCACGAGACCTGGCCGATCCGGCACGCCGAGGAGGCGTACGGCTTCGCCCGCGTCGGGCAGACGATCGTCAACGTCCCGGACGCCAAGATCATGCGGCTGTACGTGGACGACGAGCCGCTGCTGCTCACGGTGGCCGACCTGCACTCCTACGAGCGCAGCCTCGACTTCCGCGACGGCGTGCTCTACCGGGACCTGGTCTGGCAGACCCCGTCGGGCAAGCGGGTGCAGGTGCGCACCCGGCGCATGGTGTCGTTCGCCGAGCGGCACCTGGCCGTGCTGACGTACGAGCTCACCATGCTCGACTCCGACGCCCCGGTGGTCATCAGCAGCCAGATCCTCAACCGGCAGGACGGCCAGGACGAGTACCACGTCCGGTCCGCCGCGATGGGCGAGGGCTTCGACCCCCGCAAGTCCGAGACGCTGACCGCCCGGGTCCTCGAGCCGAAGACGCACTGGGGCTCCGAGGGCCGGTACGTCATGTCCTACAAGGCCGCGGCCTCCGGCATGACGCTGTCCGTGGCGGCGGACCACGCCATCGAGACGGACAACGCCTACGAGGAGCTGTCGCTGGTCGAGGAGGACCTGGCCAAGCACGTCTACCGGATCGACGCCAAGCAGGGCCAGACGGTCCGGATCACCAAGGTCGTCACCTACCACTCGTCCCGCGGGGTGCCGGCGCGCGAGCTCGCCGACCGGTGCCGCCGCACCCTGGACCGGGCCGAGGCGTCGGGCGTCGACCGGCTGTTCGCCGACCAGCGCGCCTGGCTCGACGACTTCTGGGCGCGCAGCGACGTCGAGGTCCCGGGCCAGCCCGACCTGCAGCAGGCCATCCGGTGGAACCTGTTCCAGCTCGCGCAGGCGACGGCCCGCGCCGAGGGCAACGGCATCGCCGCGAAGGGCCTCACGGGCTCGGGGTACAGCGGGCACTACTTCTGGGACACCGAGGTCTACGTCCTGCCGTTCCTGACGTACACCTCGCCGCGGATCGCCCGCAACGCGCTGCGGTTCCGCTACACGATGCTGGACGCCGCGCGCCGCCGCGCCGCCGAGCTGAACCAGAACGGCGCGCTGTTCCCGTGGCGCACGATCAACGGCGAGGAGGCGTCCGCCTACTACGCGGCCGGCACCGCGCAGTACCACATCGACGCCGACATCGCGCACGCCGTGCGGCAGTACGTCGCGGCGACCGGCGACGACGACTTCCTCGCCCGCGAGGCCGTCGACATCCTGGTGGAGACGGCCCGCATGTGGGCCGACCTGGGCTTCTGGCGCGGGACGAACGGCGACGCGTCGTTCCACATCCACGGCGTCACCGGGCCGGACGAGTACACGACCGTCGTGAACGACAACCTGTTCACCAACGTGATGGCCCGCGCGAACCTGCGCGGCGCCGTCGAGGCCGTCGACCGCCTCGCGCACGAGCACCCGGCCGAGCACGCCGCGCTCGTCGCCCGGCTGCACCTGACCCAGGACGAGCTCGACGAGTGGGCGCATGCCGCCGAGCGGATGCACATCCCGTACGACGAGCGGCTCGGCATCCACCCCCAGGACGCGAACTTCCTCGAGAAGGAGCTCTGGGACCTGGCCAACACCGACCCGGCCAAGCGCCCGCTGCTGCTCTACTACCACCCGCTGGTCATCTACCGGTTCCAGGTGCTCAAGCAGGCCGACGTCGTGCTGGCGCTGTTCCTCCAGGGCGACCAGTTCACCGCCGAGGAGAAGCTGGCCGACTTCGACTACTACGACCCGCTGACCACCGGCGACTCGACGCTGTCCGGCGTCGTGCAGTCGATCGTGGCGTCCGAGGTCGGGTACCAGGAGCTCGCGCTGCGCTACTTCACGTCCGCGCTGTACGTGGACCTCGCGGACCTGCACCACAACACCGCGGACGGCGTGCACGTCGCGTCGGCCGGCGGCGTGTGGAGCGCGCTGGCGTGCGGGTTCGGCGGCATGCGGGACCACGAGGGCGTCGTGTCCCTCGACCCGCGGCTGCCCGAGGTCTGGGACGGGCTGACGTTCCGGCTCACGCTGCGCGGCAGCCGGGTGCGCGTCGACGTCCGGCACACCGAGCTGCGGCTCACCGTCGAGGAGGGCGACGCCGCGGACCTGGTCGTGCGCGGCGAGCCGGTCAAGGTCACCGCGGGCGACCCCGTCGTGCTGCCGCTGGCGCCCGCGCCGCGGCTGATCGGCACGCCGACGGTCCGGGACATCGAGGGCACCCGCCGCGCCGACGGCACCCTCATGACCGCGAGCGTGCCGGACCACCCCACGGTGCTCACGCCGCCGCCGGTCTCGCACGACTGAGCGCCGCGCGAGGCGCTCGCGGGTCAGCCCGTGAGCGCCTCGCGCAGCTGCCGGAGGACCTCGACGTCCTCGGGCTCGTAGCGGAAGTCGGGCACCCGCGCGGCGGGCGCGCGGCGCGGGAGCGGCGCCGCCGCCTCCCGGTCCGCGTCCGGGGCGTCGGCCACGGCCGGGGCGGCGGGCTGCGCGCCGCCGGGCTCGCCGTCCGCGAGCGCCGTGCGGACCAGCCGGCGCACGAGCGCGAGGTTGAGGTCCGGCCCCGCCACCACCACGAGCGTCCCGTGGCCGCCGAGCCGGTGCGCGAGCAGCGTCCGCGCCGGCGACTCGACCAGCAGGCTGCTGCTGTCCCCCGCGAGGTCGCCCCCGTCCCGGGCGACCGCGGCCGCGAGCGCGGCGACCAGCGCCGCGATGCCCGGCTCGGGCGCCGCCACCCCGGGGGCGGCGGCGCCGTCCGGCGCGAGCCAGGACGCCGCCGCCCCGGGCGGCAGCGCGCGGGTGAGGGTCTCGAGCACCTGCGCGGCGTCCACGCGCACCTCCTGGGTCGTCGCCGGGCGCCGCTCAGCGCTCGAGCTCGATGCCGGCCTGGGTCAGGTCGCGCAGCCGCCGGCGGGCGAGCGCGAGGTTGCCCCGCTGCCGGTCGAGCACGAGGTACGAGAACAGGCCGGCGTATCGCGGGTCGTCGCTCAGGGTGATCAGGTGCAGCTCGTCCGACAGCGAGACGAGGATGTCGTCGATCGACTGCCCGCCGCCCAGCTGGTCGATCGCGCGCATCTGCGCGCGCACCACCTCGGTGGCCACGGCCGCGGCGAGCTCGATGTCGAACGGCCTCACGACCGTGGACATGATCGTCATGCCGCTCGTGTAGTCGACGCCCGCGAGCGCGATCGCGCCGTCCAGCGCCATCACCTGGGCCGTTGCTTCCTCCATGCTGATCATGCGTCACTCCTCGTCGTCCGGTGGAACGGGAGCGACGCTGCCACCGGGACGCACCACCTCAACCGCCGGGCCCGCACCCCCGAACGGGGATTGGGGGGTGGGCGCCGGGCGGCGTCGCCTAGAGCTCGACGGACCCGCCGAGCGAGCGCAGCGTGCGCCGCGCGAGCGCGAGGTTGCCGCGCCGGCGGTCGAGGGCGAGGTAGCCGAAGACGCCCTGGAGGCGCGGGTGGTCGCACACCAGCGTCAGGTGCAGCTCGTCCTCGAGCGTGACGAGGATGTCCTCGACCGCGCCGCCGCGACCCATCTGCTCGACGGCCCGCAGCTTGGCGCGCACGAACTCGGTGGCGACGGCGGCCGCGAGCTCGACGTCGTACGGCACCGAGGTGGCGGACGCGAGCACGAGCCCGTTCGTGTGGTCGACGAACGCGAACGCGATCGCGCCGTCGAGGTTCATCAGG
Source organism: Cellulomonas sp. EB106-03-03-XG116 (assembly GCF_058792015.1). Classification (NCBI taxonomy): domain Bacteria; kingdom Bacillati; phylum Actinomycetota; class Actinomycetes; order Micrococcales; family Cellulomonadaceae; genus Cellulomonas; species Cellulomonas sp. EB106-03-03-XG116. Next base: position 29,009 of record NZ_JBYTEP010000044.1, on the reverse strand, counting down.
TCCTGGGCGACGTCCTGCAGCGTGGGCACGGGGCCTCCTCGGCGGCCGGCCGGGGGTCCGGCCGCGGGTCGGTGGACGCGGACGGCGGGGGCCGACGCGCGGTGGGCCGCACGCTATCGACATTCTCGGCCCGTGTCAGCAGTGCGCTGACCAGCGACGCAAATGCGGGCAATCGATCTCAGACCGGCATTTCTTCGCGCTTTCGCGACATATCGCGCGCCGCGGCCCGACCGGGCGCCGCGGCCGGCGGGGTGGGACCGAGGTCCCCGGGACTCCGGTCCCAGACTTTGTGAAACTTTTCTCGATACCGTTCTGGTCGTGAGGTCGACGGAGCCCTCCGCACCCCAACCCACCACCCTCGGGAGAGTCCCCGTGACCACCACGACGACGAGCACCGACACCGCCGCGGCCATCGACCAGCTGGTCGCCGGCGCGACCAAGGCGCTGGCCGAGTACGCCCGCTTCACCCAGGAGGACGTGGACCGCCTGGTCAAGAAGGCCGCCGTCGCGGCGCTGGACCAGCACGGGCAGCTCGCCGAGCTGGCCGTCGAGGAGACCGGCCGCGGCGTCTTCGAGGACAAGGCCGTCAAGAACATCTTCGCCTGCGAGCACGTCACCAACTCGATGGCGGCGCTCAAGACCGTGGGCGTCATCTCCCGCGACGAGATCAACGGCATCACCGAGATCGCCGAGCCGGTCGGCGTCATCTGCGCCATGACCCCGGTGACCAACCCGACCTCCACCGCGATCTTCAAGGCGCTCATCGCGCTGAAGACCCGCAACCCGATCATCTTCGCGTTCCACCCCAACGCGCAGAAGTCGTCCGTCGCCGCCGCCCGCGTCGTGCGCGACGCCGCGATCGCCGCCGGCGCCCCCGAGCACTGCATCCAGTGGGTCGAGACCCCCTCGATGGAGGCCACCGGCCTGCTGATGAACCACCCGGGCGTCTCGACGATCCTCGCCACCGGCGGCAACGCGATGGTCCGGGCCGCGTACTCCTGCGGCAAGCCGGCCCTCGGCGTCGGCGCGGGCAACGTCCCCGCCTACATCGAGAAGACCGCCAAGCTCAAGCGGGCCGTCAACGACGTGGTGCTGTCCAAGTCGTTCGACAACGGCATGATCTGCGCCTCCGAGCAGGCCGTCATCCTGGACGACGAGATCTACGACGCCGCGCTGGCCGAGTTCGCCGTGCTGCACGCCTACCGCGCCACCAAGAAGGAGAAGGCGCTCCTCGAGAAGTTCATCTTCGGCGTCGAGGCCAAGGGCAAGAACTGCGCCGACGCCAAGCTGAACCCGACCGTCGTCGGCAAGTCCCCGCAGTGGATCGCCGAGCAGGCCGGCTTCACCGTGCCCGCCGACACCTCGATCATCCTGGCCGAGGTCGGCTCGGTCGGCCCGAACGAGCCGCTCACCCGCGAGAAGCTCTGCCCGGTCCTCGCCGTGCTGCGCGCCACCTCGACCGAGCAGGGCATCCAGCTCGCCGAGCAGATGGTGGAGTTCGACGGCCTCGGGCACTCCGCCGCGATCCACACCCAGGACGACGCCCTCACCGAGGAGTACGGCAACCGGGTCAAGGCGATCCGCGTCATCGCGAACGCGCCCTCCTCGCTCGGCGGCATCGGCGACATCTACAACGCCTTCATCCCGTCGCTGACCCTGGGCTGCGGCTCCTACGGCCACAACTCGGTGTCGAACAACGTCTCGGCGATCAACCTCGTCAACATCAAGCGCGTGGGCCGGAGGAACAACAACTTGCAGTGGTTCAAGGTCCCGGCCAAGACGTACTTCGAGCCGAACGCCATCCGCTACCTGACCGACATGGCCGACGTCGAGCGCGTCACCATCGTCACCGACGCCACCATGACCACCCTCGGCTTCGTCGACCGGGTCCTGGACGTCCTGCACCGCCGCGGCAACAACGTCTCCGTGCAGATCATCGACCAGGTCGAGCCCGAGCCCAGCGTCAAGACCGTCCAGGCGGGCGCCGCGCAGATGCGCCACTTCCGGCCCGACACGATCATCGCGCTCGGCGGCGGGTCGCCCATGGACGCCGCCAAGGTCATGTGGCTGCTCTACGAGCACCCGGAGATCGTGTTCTCCGACCTCAAGCAGAAGTTCTTCGACGTCCGCAAGCGCGCGTTCAAGTTCCCGACCCTCGGCGAGCTCGCCAAGCTGGTGTGCATCCCGACCACCTCGGGCACCGGCGCGGAGGTCACGCCGTTCGCCGTCATCTCCGACCCCGACGCGGGCAAGAAGTACCCGCTGGCGGACTACGCGCTGACCCCGACGGTCGCGATCATCGACCCGGTCCTCACCTCGAAGATGCCGCGCTCGCTGGCCGCCGACTCCGGCTTCGACGCCCTGACCCACGCCACCGAGGCGTTCGTCGCGGTGTACGCCAACGACTTCACCGACGGCATGGCGCTGCAGGCGATCCGCCTGATCTTCGACAACCTGGCGCAGTCCGTCAACGGCGACCCGGCCGACCCGGCCACCAAGGACGCCCGGGAGAAGATGCACAACGCGGGCACCATCGCCGGCATGGCGTTCGGCAACGCGTTCCTCGGGATCGTGCACGCGATGGCGCACGTCATCGGCTCCACGTTCCACCTGGTGCACGGCCGGACGAACGCCACGCTGCTCCCGCACGTGATCCGGTACAACGGCCAGATCCCGACCAAGCTGACCAGCTGGCCGAAGTACGAGCACTACGTCGCCCCGGAGCGGTTCCAGCAGATCGCCCAGATGCTGGGCCTGCCGGCCGAGACCCCGGAGCAGGGCGTCGAGTCCTACGCCCTGGCGATCGAGGCGCTGCGCGCCAAGGTCGGCATCCCCTCGTCCTTCCAGGCGCAGGGCGTCGACGAGCAGGACTTCCTGTCCCGGCTCGACGAGGTCGCCATGGGCGCGTACGAGGACCAGTGCGCGCCCGCCAACCCCCGCATGCCGATGCGGGCGGACATGAAGGACATCATGACCGCGGCCTACTACGGCACCTCCGTCGCGGAGGTGCGGGGCCGCCGCGAGCAGCAGCAGGGCGCCGAGAGCGCGCCGGCCGGGGCGGGGGCCCCGGTCGAGGCCGACGCCTGAGCGTCCCTCCGACCTGAACCAGGTCGCTGCTCGCCCGAGCGCCCCGCCCGCGACCACCCGTCGCGGGCGGGGCGTTCCTCTGCGCCCGTTCCCAGGTGCGGCTGGCACACTGGGCGGTCCACCGACGAGGAGGCCCACCCATGACCACCCGCCGCACCGCCCGCCGCGCCCGCAGCGCGGCCGCCCTGCCGCTCGCGCTCGCCGCCGCGCTGGCCCTGGGGGCGTGCTCCCAGGCCGAGGACCTCGCGTCCCAGGCCCAGTCCGTCGCCGACTCCGCCAGCGAGGCCGCCGGCAACCTGCGCGACCTCGCCGACCAGGTCCGCGAGCGCGTCGAGTCCGCGCGGTCCGCCGTCGACGACGCCCGCGCCCGGCTCCAGGACCTCGACGCGAGCGCGCGCGAGGCGGCGCAGGGCGCGGTCGACCAGTCGTCCACCGCGATCGACGACGCCACCGCGGCGCTCGAGCAGGCCCAGGCCGACGGCACCGCCGCGAGCCAGGAGCAGCTCGACTCCGCGCGCTCCGCGCTCGACTCGGCCCGCAGCGCGCTCGACTCGGCGTCCTCGCAGGTCGACGCCACGACGGCCGACGCGCTCGACAAGCTCGCGCAGCAGGTCGAGCAGCTGTCCCAGCAGGTGCAGGAGACCGAGCAGGGCTGACGCGGGCCGCCGGCCCGCCGCCCGCACCGCACCGGGTGGCGACCGGGTGACACCCCGCCCGGGAACTCACCCGGCCGGGTCCGCCGCGATCGCTTGAGCCCGGCCGCGTGGTGCCGATCACACAGGCATGACCACGCAGCACACCCGCACCCGGACCCGGCACCACGTGCCGTGGTGGGTCGCGTGCGCGTGGGGGTCGCTGGTGCTGCTGGTCCTCGCCGGCCTCGCGGCGGCGTCCGGCGTGCTCTGACGCCCTGGGGACCGCACCCGCAGGGATCGCACGCCCGGCCGTCGTCCACAGGCCACGAACTCCCCCTGTCGTCGCCCCACGCACCTCCCTAGGCTCGACGCATGCGCACCGTCACCGCCACCCACGCCTCCCACCACCTCCCCGGGATGCTCGACGCGGTCGCGCACGGCGAGACGTTCACGATCACGCGGTCCGGTCGGGCGGTGGCGGAGGTCCGGCCGGCGAGCAGCACCTCGACGGCCGGCGCGCTGCGCCGGGCGCTCGCCGCCCTGCCCCCGCTGGACGACCACCTCGCGGAGGACATCGGCACGGCGACCCGGCTGCTCACCCAGGACCCCGGGCCGTGGCGCGACGTCTGATCCTGGACACCGGGGCGCTCATCGCGTTCGAGCGCGGTCGCGCGGGGCGCCAGGTCGTGGCGGACGAGGACGACCTGGCGATCGCCGCGGTCACGGTCGCCGAGTTCCGGGTCGGGATCGAGCTGTCGGCCACGGCGGACCGCGCGGAGCGTCGGCGCCGCGTCCTCGCCGCGATCACCGCGACCGCGACCGTCCTGGACTACACGGCGCGCACCGCCGCCGAGCACGCACGGCTGCTCGCCCACGTGCGCCGGACCGGCGGGCCGCGCGGCGCGCACGACCTCATCATCGCGGCGCAGGCGGCCGAGCACGGCCGGGTCGTCGTGACCCCCGACCGGCGCGCGCGCTTCGCCGAGCTCCCCGGCGTCCACGCCGTCACCCTGTGACGGACGACCGGTCCGCGGGCACCCGGGCGCCCGGACCGGCGGGCCGGACTACCCTCCTCGGGTCCCCTCACGACAGGACCGCGATGACCGGCACGCCCTCCCCCGCCCGCCCCACGACGCCCGGCCGCTGGCGCGACGCCGCCCGGGCCGCCGGGCTGCTCGGCGCGGACGGCGTGCCGCGGCCGACGATCTTCGCCGAGATGTCGGCGCTCGCCGTGCGGACCGGCGCGCTGAACCTCGGGCAGGGGTTCCCGGACGTCGACGGCCCGGAGTCGGTGAAGCGGGTCGCCGCCGAGGCGATCGCCGCCGGGGGGAACCAGTACCCGCCCGGCCCCGGCGTCCCGGAGCTGCGCCGCGCGGTCGCCGAGCACCAGCGGCGGCACTACGGCCTGGCGCCCGACCCGGACACCGAGGTGCTGGTCACCACCGGCGCGACCGAGGCGCTGGCCGCCGCGGTGCTCGCGCTGACCGAGCCGGGCGACGAGGTGCTGACCCTCGAGCCGTTCTACGACTCGTACGCCGCGGTGATCGGCCTGGCCGGCGCCCGGCACACCACCGCACCGCTCGCCGCGACCCCGGACGGCTTCCGGCTGGACGCCGACGCGCTGCGCGCCGCGGTCACCGACCGCACCCGGGTGATCCTGCTCAACACCCCGCACAACCCCACCGGCGCGGTGCTGACCCGCGAGGAGCTCGCGGTGGTCGCGGAGGTCGCCGAGCGGCACGACTGCGTGGTCGTCACGGACGAGGTGTACGAGCACCTGACCTACGACGGCGTCGCGCACGTCCCGTTCGCGACGCTGCCGGGCGCCGCGGAGCGGACCCTCACGATCTCGTCGGCGGGCAAGACGTTCTCGTTCACCGGCTGGAAGATCGGCTGGGTCACCGGACCGGCGGGCCTGGTGGACGCGGTCCGCGCGGTGAAGCAGTTCCTCACCTACGTGTCGGGCGCGCCGTTCCAGCCCGCGATCGCCCACGCGCTGGACCTGGAGACGACCGACTCCCCCGACGCCGGCTACGTGCGCGGGCTCGCCGCCTCGCTCGCCGGACGCCGCGACCTGCTGAGCGCGGGGCTGACCGCCGCCGGGTTCGACGTCGTGCGCCCGCAGGGCACCTACTTCGTCGTCGCGGACGCCGCGCGGCTGCTCGCGGGCCCGCTGGCGCGGCACGGCCTGCGCGACTCCGCGGACCTGTGCCGGGCGCTGCCGGGACTCGCGGGCGTGGTCGGCGTGCCGGTCGGCGCGTTCACCCACGACGGCTCGGCCGCGGATCGTGCGCTGCGCACGGCGGTGCGGTTCACGTACGTGAAGCAGGAGGCGGTGCTCCGCGAGGCGGCGGAGCGCCTGGCGGCGCTGGCGGGCTGACCCGGGCGGCGTGCGGCCGGTCCCCTCCCGATTCTCGCGGGATCACCCGGTCGATCGGGGTGCGGCGCGAGAATCGGGTGGGGTCCGGGGCCGGGACAGCCCAGCCCCGGCCCCGCTCAGCGGGTGTCGACCGCCGTGCCCAGGCCGCCCTCGGTCCAGCCGCCGCGGCGGTACGCCGGCGTCGCCAGCGCGAGCACGAGCAGCGCGCCGCCCGCGCCCGCGAGCATGACGCTCGCCATCGCCCAGGCCGACTCGCCGAGCACGCCGACCAGCGGCGCGACGACGCCCGAGACGCCGGCCTGCAGCGCGCCGATGAACGCCGCCGCGGTGCCGGCGCGCTCGCCGTGCCGGGACAGCGCGATCGCCGAGGCGTTGGGCGGCGTGAAGTTGACGAGCGACATGGTCAGGAACAGCACGACCAGCAGCGCCGGCAGGCCGCCCGCGCCGGTCAGCGCGAGGACCAGCAGCGCGAGGACCAGGACGAACGACGCCGGCAGCGCGACCCGGATGATCTGGATCGGCGCGTACCGGCGGACCAGCGCGGCGTTCACCTGCGCGCCGCCGACCAGGCCGATGCCGTTGATCGCGAACACCAGCGCGAACTGTCCGGCGGTCAGCCCGAACCCCTCGCGGAGCACGAACGGCGAGCCGACGACGTAGCTCATCAGCACCGCGAGCCCGAGGCCGGGGAGCAGCGCCAGCGCGACGAAGTGCCGGTCCCGGAGCAGCACCCGGTACCCGCTCCACACGCCGCGGGCGGACGACAGGCGCCGCTCGCGCGGCAGCGTCTCGGGCAGGCGGAGCAGCACGACCACCCACAGCCCCGCGCCGTAGAGCGCGAGGGCCACGAACACCGCGCGCCAGCCCCACTGCCCCGCGATCAGCCCGCCGACGCTCGGGGCGAACAGCGGGGCGACGCCGATGACCAGCATCAGCCGGGACAGCAGCCGCGAGGCGTCCGGCCCGACGAACCGGTCCCGGATGACCGCCATCGCGACCACCGACGCCGACGCGTTGAAGAAGCCCTGCACCATGCGCAGCCCGATGAGCGGGATGATCGCCGGCGCGACCGCGCACAGCAGCGAGGTCACGACGTGCAGCGCGACGCCGATCAGCACCGGCAGCCGGCGGCCGAACCGGTCGGACAGCGGGCCGATGACCAGCTGCCCCGCGGCGCCGCCGACCAGCATCATCGTCATCGTCAGCTGGGCCGCGGCCGCGCTGGTGTCCAGGTCGCGCGCCACGTCGGGCAGCGACGGCAGGTAGATGTCGGTGGTGATCGCGGGCAGCGCGGTCATCACGCCCAGCAGCAGCACGTACTTGGCGGTGGGCCGGAAGGGCGCGGGGGTGGCCGCCGGCGCCGCCGCGGTCGTCGAGGGTCGGGCGGGGGTCGGGACGGGTTCGCCGGTGCTCATCTCGTGCGGCATCGTCCCACGCGCCACGGCCCCGTGCGAATCGATTCGATCGCGGTGCAGGTCACCGCGCGCACCACGCACCGGCCCGGCGCCCCGGGCGGGTCAGTCCTCCGGGCCCAGCTCCTGGAAGACCGTCAGCTGCAGCCCCGCCGGGCCCTCGAGCCGCGCGTTCAGCGAGCGCCACGGCGTCTCGGTCGGCGGCGCGACCAGCTCGGCGCCGCCCTCGTCGACCAGCCGGGCCGCCGTCGCCCGGGTGTCGGCCACCTCGAACGCGACCCGCACGTGCCGGGCGACCTGGCGGCCGACCTCGACGTCGTCGATCAGCCTCTTCTGCGCGGGGTTCGCGATCTCGAGCGTCGCGCGGCCGGCGTCCAGGATCGCGACGTGCGCGCCGTCGCCGCCCTCGTACGCCTCGAGCTGCTCGAGCCCGAGCACGTCCCGGTAGAACGCCAGCGCCGCGTCGTAGTCCTCGGCCTCGACGACGAGCCGGAGCTGCCGCACCGGCCGCCCGTCCTGTGCTCCCGCCACGCTCACGCCCTCCTGATCCGGACCGGCGCCAGCGCCCCGATCCCCTCGAGCTCCCGCTCCGGCAGCGGCTCCAGCAGCATCCCGGGCGCGTCCAGCAGCAGCCGCGCGGTCGCCGGGTCGGTCAGCACCGTGCTCGGGTCGGCGATGTCGGTGAGCCGCGCCGCCACGTTGACCGACGGGCCGAACACGTCGCCGAACCGGGACAGCACCCGCCCCCACACGACGCCGACCCGCACCGGCGTGACGCCGCGGGCGCCCTCGGCGAGCCCGCCGGCGCCGCGCTCGCGCTCGACGTCCAGGTCCCCGCCGAGGACCCGCGCGAGCTCCAGGGCCACCTTCGCCCCGGTGCGCACGTCATCGGCCACGAACAGCACCGCGTCGCCGATGGTCTTGACCACGCGGCCGCCGCACTGGGTGACCACGTCGCGCGCCGCGGTCTCGAACCGCTGCACGAAGTCGGACAGGTCGGTGGACCCGAGCCCGGCGGTGCGGCGGGTGAACGACACCATGTCGGCGAACCCGACGGCGCGCGCGAGCGGCAGCGCCGCGGGGTCCGCTTCCGCCGCCGTGTCGCCGTCGGCGGCGAACTCGACGGCGTACCGCGCGGCGATCGACGCCAGGTGCCGGCGGTAGGAGTGCAGCAGCTGCGCCTCCAGCACCGGAGCGAGCCGCGGCAGCTCGTCGAGCACGGCGCGCCGGGCGGCCGGGTCGTCGAGGTCGCGGCGGGTCGCCATGTCCTCGACCAGGGCCTCGACCTGCCAGAGCGCGAGCCGGTCGCTGGTGTGCCCGAGCGCCCGGGTGAGCGAGATCATGGTGCGGCTGCCGACGTGGTCCTCGCGGAGCAGCGCGGCGACGCGCTCGACGGCCTCGGCGTCCCGGCCCGTGAACGCGACGTCGTCGGCGTCCGGGTGCGGCAGGCCGAGCGTCCGCCAGTACAGCCGGACCAGCTCCAGGTCGAGGCCCGAGCGCGCGGCGAGGTCCCGCAGGGACAGCGTCCGCGGGCCGCCCAGCAGCGCCGCGTCGAGCGCGGCCGCCTGCACCCCGTCCTGCACCTCGTCCGTCACGACTGCGACCCTAGTTCACCGACCGGGCGCACGTGACGCACGTCACCGGCGAGCAGCACCCGCTCGGTCCCGTCCGCGTCCCGCACCACGAGGGCGCCGTCCGCGTCGATCCGCGCGGCGGTGCCGCGGAGCTCGGACCCGTCGGGCAGCGTGGCACGGACCGTCCGGCCCAGCGTGAGGCACGCGGCGGCCACGTCCGCGTCCAGGCCCGCCGCCGCGACGTCGCCGCCGCGGTCCTGCCAGCGCTCGAGCACCGCGACGACCTCGCCCACCACGGCGAGCAGCAGCGCCGTCCGGTCGACGCCGGGCGCCCCCGCGGCGCGCAGCGACGTCGCGCTCGGCACCGGCAGCTCGTCCGGCACCTGGTCGACGTTGATCCCGATGCCGAGCACGACGACGTCGCCCGCCGGGGCCACCTCGGCGAGCACGCCGACGGCCTTGCGGTGCGCGCCCCAGCCGGGCAGGTCGGCCCCGTCCGCGGCCGGCAGCAGCACGTCGTTCGGCCACTTCACCACCGCCTCGAGCCCCGTCGCCGCCCGCACCGCGCGCGCCACGGCCAGCCCGGTCAGCAGCGGCAGCCAGCCCCACCGGCGACGCGGCACGCCCGGGCGCACCGCGAGCGACAGGGTGAGCGCGGCGCCCGGCGGCGTGGTCCAGGCGTGGTCGGCGCGGCCGCGGCCCGCCTGCTGGTGCTCGGCGACGAGCAGCCCGCCGTCCGCCCAGGCGGGGTCGGCGGCCACCCGCGCGAGCAGCTCGGTGCTGGTCGACCCCGCGGCGGGCAGCACCTCGCACCGGCGCAGCGGCCCCGCGGGGTGCAGCAGGGCGGCGCGCACCTCGGCCGCGCGGAGCGGGGCGCGGGCCGGGCCGGCGGGGTCGGTCTCGTCCACGGGTCCATCCTCACCCGGCGCGCTCGCGGGGGCGTTGTGGCATTCGCACGACCCGGCGCGCGGGAGTCCGTGCCCGTCGCCCAGGCGTGCCGCGCCGTCCGGCCACTAGCCTCGTGCGGGTGACCGACCAGCTCCCGGCGGACCAGACCGCCGCCACGCCCGCCGCCCCCCGGCCCGCCGGCACCGCCGCGAAGGTGGCCGACCTCGCGGACCGGCACCGCCGCGCCGTCGCGGAGCCCGAGCGGACCGCGGCCGAGAAGCAGCACGCCCGCGGCAAGCGCACCGCCCGCGAGCGCATCGAGGCCCTGCTCGACCCGGGCTCGTTCACCGAGCTCGACGCGTTCGTCCGGCACCGCTCGACCAACTTCGGCCTCGACAAGAAGCGGGTCCCGGGCGACGGCGTCGTCGTCGGGCACGGCACGGTCGACGGCCGGCCGGTCGCGGTCTACTCCCAGGACTTCACGGTGTTCGGCGGCAGCCTCGGCGAGGTGCACGGCCAGAAGATCACCAAGGTGATGGACCTCGCGCTCCGGACCGGGATGCCGCTGGTCGGCATCAGCGACGGCGGCGGCGCGCGCATCCAGGAGGGCGTCGCGGGCCTCACCCAGTTCGCGGAGATCTTCCGGCGCAACGTCGCCGCGTCGGGCGTGATCCCGCAGATCAGCCTGATCCTCGGCCCCTCGGCCGGCGGCGCGGTGTACTCCCCCGCGCTCACCGACTTCATCGTCATGGCCGACGGCACGTCGAACATGTTCATCACGGGCCCGGACGTGATCCGCGCGGTGACCGGCGAGGACGTCGGCTTCGAGGAGCTCGGCGGCGCGACCACGCACAACACCCGGTCGGGCGTCGCGCACTACCTGGCCTCGGACGAGGACGACGCGCTCGACTACGTCCGCTCGCTGCTGTCCTACCTCCCGCAGAACAACCTGACCGACCCGCCGGCCTACCCGCAGGAGGCCGAGCTGGAGGTCACCGACGAGGACCTCGAGCTCGACACGCTCGTGCCGGACTCGGACAACCAGCCGTACGACATGCGCACCGTCGTCGAGCACGTGCTGGACGACGGCGACCTGCTGGAGGTCCAGCCGCTGTTCGCCCGGAACGTGCTGGTGGGCTTCGGCCGGGTCGAGGGGCACGCGGTGGGGATCGTCGCCAACCAGCCGCTCACGATGGCGGGGACGCTCGACATCGACGCGGCGGAGAAGGCGGCCCGGTTCGTCCGGACCTGCGACGCGTTCAGCATCCCGGTGCTCACGTTCGTCGACGTCCCGGGCTTCCTGCCCGGCACCGACCAGGAGTGGAACGGCATCATCCGCCGCGGCGCGAAGCTCATCTACGCCTACGCGGAGGCGACCGTCCCCCTGGTCACCGTGATCACCCGCAAGGCGTACGGTGGCGCCTACATCGTCATGGGGTCGAAGCAGCTCGGCGCCGACGTGAACCTGGCGTGGCCCACGGCGCAGATCGCGGTCATGGGCGCCGGCGGTGCGGTGAACATCCTGCAGCGCGGGGCGCTCAAGCAGGTCGCCGAGGCCGGCGGGGACGTCGAGGCCGAGCGCGCCCGGCTCACCCGCGAGTACGAGGAGGCCATCGTGAACCCGTGGGACGCCGCGGACCGCGGCTACGTGGACGCGGTCATCGCGCCCGCCGAGACCCGGTCCCAGATCGTGCGCGCGCTGCGCGTGCTGCGGACCAAGCGCGCCGCGCTGCCGCCCAAGAAGCACGGGAACATCCCGCTGTGACCGGCGACCCGCTGCTGCCCGGCCCCGACGACCACGGGGGCCACGACCACGGCTCCCACGACCACGCGGGCGGCGCGCACGGCCCCGATCCGCTGCCCGGCGTCGACGCCGGCGCCATGCACGCCGTGGTCGACGAGCTCGCCGCCGCGCTGCACGAGTACGTGGACACGGCCGCCGGCGTCCGCGCCGAGTTCGGCGCGTCCGAGGCCGACGAGGACCCGCGGGTGCTCGCCCTGGAGGCCCGCGTCTCCACGCTGAACGCCCGGCTGTACGACCTGCTGCACGCGAGCCTCGGGATGCACTCCGAGCTCACGGGCATGACCTGGGAGGACGAGGCCGCCCCGTCCGAGACGCCCGCGGCCGACGAGGACACCGACGAGTTCCACCTCGGGTTCGTCGTCAGCGTGCCGGCCGCCCCGCACGACCAGTCGATCGACGCCGTGCTCGGCATCGTCGACAACGGGGGCGCCGAGATCGTCGAGCGCCTGCTGGACAGCGGGTTCACCGTCGAGGGCTGGGGCGCGTCCCGCGGGGCGCCCGTGACCTTCGACGACGACGAGGACGGCGGGGACGAGGCGTGAGCGCGGGCGACGCCGCGGCGCTGCCGCACGTCCAGGTCGTCCGCGGCACCCCGGACGACGTGGAGCTCGCGGCGCTCGTCGCCGGGCTGGTCGCGGCGTCCGTGCCCGGCGACGACGACCTGGCCGAGGAGGCGCTGCCGCGCGCGGGCTGGGCGGACCGCTCCCGCACGCTGCCCGGCGCGCGCGGGGCGTGGCGGACCGGCCCGGACGCCTGGCGGCGCAGCCTGCGCTGACGCGTCCGAAATGCCCGGGCGCCCCGGCGCGGCGCAGGTAGGGTCGACCGGGTGAGCACTGCACCCGACACCACCGGGGCGCCGCAGCGCCCCGCGACCCCGATCGACGCCGTCGCCGACGCCTACGTCGCCACGAGCGCCGCCCTCGACCCGTTCGGCGCGACCGCCCTGGGCGTCCCGGGCCACGACCACGAGGTCACCGACCTCTCCCCCGCCGGGCACGAGGCGCGCGCCGAGGCCGCCCGCGCGACGCTGGCGCAGCTCGACGGCCTCGCGCCCGCCGACGAGGTGGACGCGATCACGCTCGCCGCCATGCGCGAGCGCCTCGGCCTGGACCTCGAGCTGCACGACGCCGGCGAGTGGCTCGCCGACCTCAACGTCATCGCCTCGCCCGTGCAGGGCATGCGGGACGTCTTCGACATCATGGCCACCGACGGCCCCGAGGCCTGGGCGACGACCGCCCAGCGGCTCGCGGGGCTGCCGCGCGCCGGCGCGGGCTACGTCGAGTCGCTGCGCCTCGCCGCGTCGCGCGGGCAGGTCCCCGCCATCCGCCAGGTCCGCGAGGCGATCGCGCAGGCGGAGGACCTCGCCGACCCGTCGTCCTCGTTCTTCACGTCCTTCGTCCAGGGCCCGGAGGCCGCGGCCGCGATCGAGGCCGGCGGCGACGCGCTGCGCGCCGAGCTGGAGCGCGGCGCCGAGGCCGCCCGGCGGACCTACGCCGACCTGGTGACGTTCCTGCGCGACGAGCTCGCCCCGCAGGCGCCCGCCGAGGACGCCGCGGGACGCGAGCGCTACGCGCTGTGGTCCCGGTACTTCCTGGGCGCGACCGTCGACCTGGACGAGACGTACCGGTGGGGCCTCGAGGAGCTCGCGCGCGTCGTCGCCGAGCAGGAGGCCGTGGCCGCCGAGATCGCCGGCCCCGGGGCCACCGTCGAGCAGGCCGTGGCCGTGCTGGACGCCGACCCGTCGCGCCGGCTCGAGGGCACCGAGGCGCTGCAGCGCTGGATGCAGGAGACCTCCGACGCGGCGGTCGCCGCGCTCGACGGCGTGCACTTCACGATCCCGGACGCCATCCGCACCCTGGAGTGCCGGATCGCCCCGACCCAGAACGGCGGGATCTACTACACCGGCCCGTCCGACGACTTCAGCCGGCCCGGCCGGATGTGGTGGTCGGTGCCGCCGGAGGTCACCACGTTCAACACCTGGCGCGAGAAGACCACCGTCTTCCACGAGGGCGTCCCGGGCCACCACCTGCAGGTCGGCCAGGCCGTCTACAACCGCGCGCAGCTCAACTCCTGGCGCCGGCTGGCGTGCTGGGTGTCGGGCCACGGCGAGGGCTGGGCGCTGTACGCCGAGCGGCTCATGGCCGACCTCGGGCACCTGGACGACCCGGGCGACCGGCTCGGGATGCTCGACGGGCAGCGGATGCGCGCGGCCCGCGTCGTGCTGGACCTCGGCGTGCACCTCGGCCTCGAGGCGCCCGAGCGCTGGGGCGGCGGGACCTGGGACGCCGACAAGGCGTGGGAGTTCCTCCGGGCCAACGTCAACATGCCCGAGCAGTTCGTCCGGTTCGAGCTGAACCGCTACCTGGGCTGGCCCGGCCAGGCGCCCTCGTACAAGATCGGCCAGCGGATCTGGGAGCAGATCCGGGACGGGGCGCGCGACTCCGCGCAGGCCCGCGGCGAGGCGTTCGACCTGCGCGAGTTCCACGCCCGGGCGCTCGGCATGGGCGCGCTGCCGCTCGACGTGCTGCGGACCGCGCTGGCCTGACCGGCGCGGGACGACGAGGGCCCCCGGACCTGCGCGGTCCGGGGGCCCTCGTGCGTGCGGTGCGTCGCGCCGCGCGGCTCAGGAGGCCAGGAGCGACGGGCCGTACTTGAGCAGGATCGCGGCCACGAACAGCACGAGCACGGCGGTCGTCACGTACCAGTCGCTGCCGGACGCCACGAACCCGCGCGCCCACGGCCCGGCGCGCCCGGGCAGCCGCAGGTGGCCGTCCCGGACGTTCCAGCGGGTGAGGCCGGCCCACACCAGCGTCGTGGTCACGGTGATGAGCAGGCACCAGGGGCACAGCGCCTTGATGACGAAGTAGGACTGCAGGAACAGCCACCACGCGAACACCAGCGCGACCGTGTAGAGCGCCTGCGTGCCGAGCATGTACCAGCGCGGGAACCGCACCCCGGCGATCCCCGCGATCGAGATCGCGATCACCACCGACTCGAAGGCGATGCCGAGGAACGCGTTGGGGAAGCCGAGCAGCTGCGCCTGCCAGGTGCGGGCGACGGTGCCGCAGGAGATCACCGAGCTGATGTCGCAGGTGAACGTGGCGGCGGGGTTCGCCGCCAGGTGCCACGCCTCGATCGACAGCACGAACGACGTGAACAGCCCGATGACGCCGGACACGGCCATCTCGATCGCGGTCCGGCGGCGCCACGCCGCGCGCGCCGGGGAGTCGGGGTCGTCGTCCACGGGGTCGTGGTCGAGCAGATCGGTCGGGTCGGCTGCTGCGCCGCTCGGGCGCGTGGCCCGCACGCTGTCCTCGGTCACGCCCGTCATCGTCGCATCCCCTCCTGGGAGTTCCCCGGACATCATCGGCACGGGGGCGGTGCCGGCCGAGGGACGTACGTCCCCGACCTGGCCGTACGCTCGCCGGGTGACGACCCTCGTGCTCGCCTCCGCCTCCCCCGCCCGGCTCGCGACCCTGCGCGCGGCCGGGATCGAGCCGACCGTCGCGGTGTCCGCCGTCGACGAGCCCGCGGTGCTGGCCGCGGCCGGCGACGTCCCGGCCACCGAGGCGGTGCTGCTGCTCGCCCGCGCCAAGGCCCGGGACGTCGCGCCCGGGCACGCGGGGTCGCTGGTGCTCGGCTGCGACTCGATGCTCGAGCTCGACGGGCAGGTGCTCGGCAAGCCGGCCGACGCCGCGGACGCCGCCGCGCGGTGGCGGGCGATGCGCGGGCGCAGCGGTCGGCTGCACACGGGGCACTGGCTCGTGGACGCGCGGGCAGGCGGCGGCGGGGCGGGCGGCGTGGGCGGGGCCGGCGACGGCGCGGGCCGCGAGTCGGGCGCGACGTCGACCACCGTCGTGCACTTCGCGGACGTCACCGACGCCGAGATCGACGCCTACGTCGCCACCGGCGAGCCCCTGTGGGTCGCGGGCGCGTTCACCATCGACGGCCTGGGCGGCGCGTTCATCACCGGCGTCGAGGGCGACCACCACGGCGTCGTCGGCCTCAGCCTCCCGCTGCTGCGCGAGCTCCTGGCCGCGCGCGGCGTCCCCCTGCACACCCTCTGGACCCGCCTCCCCGCCTGACCCCCCACGCCGCTGACCCGCTGACCCGCTGACCCGCGACCCCGCCCGCCCCGCCCCCACGGGCCGCGCGCAGCCCCGAGTGCACAACCGACACGTCGAGTGCCTATCCCCTGGGTAGGCACTCGACGTGTCCAGTAGGCACTCGTCGCGGGCGCGGGCGCCGACGAGCGACGCCGGCCTGCGGCGCACGGCGCCGCGGGTTTGTCGGGGGCGGACAAGGGCGCGCCGGGCCGCGCACCCGGCGCCGCGCGTCCGCTGTGGAACCCTCCAACGCCGCGGGGACCCGGTTGGCCGGATCGGCGATCTTCGCGGCGCGACCGGCCGCGGGCGTGAACGCCGGAGGCACCCCGCGTTACGGTGAGCCGTGCCCCGCATCTCGAAGGTCCTCGTCGCCAACCGCGGCGAGATCGCCGTCCGCATCGCCCGCGCCTGCCGCGACGCCGGCCTCGCCTCCGTCGCCGTCTACGCGGACCCCGACCGCGAGGCGCTGCACGTGCGCGTCGCCGACGAGGCGTACGCCCTGGACGGCGCCCGCGCCGCCGAGACGTACCTGGACATCGCCAAGCTGCTCGACGTCGCCCGCCGCTCCGGCGCCGACGCGGTCCACCCGGGCTACGGGTTCCTGTCGGAGAACGCCGAGTTCGCCCAGGCCGTCCTGGACGCCGGGCTGGTCTGGGTCGGCCCGCCGCCCGCCGCGATCCGCGACCTCGGCGACAAGGTGAGCGCGCGGCACATCGCGCAGCGCGCCGGCGCCCCGCTGGTCGCCGGCACCCCGGACCCCGTCTCGGGTGCCGAGGAGGTGCACGCGTTCGTCCGCGAGCACGGCCTGCCGGTCGCCATCAAGGCGGCGTTCGGCGGCGGCGGCCGCGGCCTCAAGGTCGCCCGCACCTCCGAGGAGATCGACGAGCTCTACGACTCCGCCGTCCGCGAGGCCGTCGCGGCGTTCGGCCGCGGCGAGTGCTTCGTCGAGCGGTACCTGGACCGGCCGCGGCACGTCGAGACGCAGTGCCTCGCGGACGAGCACGGCACGGTCGTCGTCGTGTCGACCCGCGACTGCTCGCTGCAGCGCCGGCACCAGAAGCTCGTCGAGGAGGCCCCCGCGCCGTACCTCTCGGACGCGCAGCGCGCCCAGCTGGTCGACGCCTCGGTCGCCATCCTCAAGGAGGCCGGGTACGTCGGCGCCGGCACCTGCGAGTTCCTGGTCGCCGCCGACGGGACGATCTCGTTCCTCGAGGTGAACACCCGCCTCCAGGTCGAGCACCCGGTCTCCGAGGAGATCAGCGGCATCGACCTGGTCCGCGAGCAGCTGCGCATCGCCGACGGCGAGCCCCTCGGCTACGACCACGTCGAGACCCGCGGCCACTCCTTCGAGTTCCGGCTGAACGGCGAGGACCCGGCCGCCGGGTTCCTGCCCGCGCCCGGGAAGATCTCGACGCTGCGGTTCCCCGCCGGCCCCGGCGTCCGGGTGGACTCGGGCGTCGTCGAGGGCGACACCGTGTCCGGCGCCTTCGACTCCATGATCGCCAAGCTGGTCGTGACCGGGGCGACCCGTCAGCAGGCCGCCGAGCGCGCCCGCCGCGCCCTGGCCGAGCTGGAGATCGCCGGCATCCCGACCGTCGTGCCGTTCCACCGCGCCGTCATGGCCGAGCCGGCCTTCGTCCCGACCGACCCGGAGCAGCCGTTCGCGGTGCACACGCGGTGGATCGAGACCGAGTTCGCGGACCGGCTGCCCACGCTCACGGGCACGCCCGCCGTCACCGCCAGCGGGCCCGACGAGGACGGCGAGCCGACCGAGCTCGAGCGCGTGGTCGTCGAGGTCGGCGGCAAGCGCCTCGAGGTCGTGCTGCCCGCCGCGCTCGCGCTGCGCGCCGGCCGGGGTCGCCCCGCCGCCGCGGGTCCCCGCCGCTCGGCCCCCCGCCGCGCAGCGGGCCGCCCCGCCGCCGCGTCCGGCAACGCCCTCACCTCCCCCATGCAGGGCACGATCGTCAAGGTCGCGGTCGGCGAGGGCGACACCGTGGCCGAGGGCGACCTGGTCGTGGTGCTCGAGGCGATGAAGATGGAGCAGCCGCTGGTGGCGCACCGCGCCGGCACCATCGCGTCCCTGTCCGCCGACGTCGGCGGGATGGTCGCGGCGGGCACCGCCATCTGCGAGATCGTCGACTGACCGCGGTGCCGAGGCGACCCCACCACCCGGGCGACGGGTGGGTCGAGTGCCGGTGCGGCCGCCGGCACTGGGGCACCGCCGGGGCCGCCGGCCTGCTGCTGGCGCGTCCCGCCACCGCCACCGACGCCGCGGCGGTGGTCCTGCAGCACCGCGCGCCGTGGAGCGACCAGGGCGGCACCTGGGGCCTGCCCGGCGGCGCCCGGCACACCGGCGAGTCCGCCGTCGACGGCGCGCTGCGCGAGTCGGAGGAGGAGGCGGGCATCGACCGCGCGTCCGTCCGGGTGGTCGGCGAGCACGTCCTCGACCACGGGGACTGGTCGTACACGACGATCGTGGCGGTCACGTCCGGCCCGGTCGACGCGCGGCCCACCGACGACGAGAGCCTCGCGATCGCCTGGGTCGCGCTCGACGACGTCCCGGCGCTGCCGCTGCTGCCCGCGTTCGCGGACGCGTGGCCGGCGCTGCGCGCGGGGCTGCCGCCCGAGGTCGAGGGCGCCGCGTCCTGAGGCCCCCGGGCGCCCGCGGCGCGCCCGCCCGGGGGAAGGCGTTCGCCCGCGCGGTGCACCGCCCACTACGTTGACGGCGTGAGCGTCCCCGAAGCCGCACCGCCGTCGGTGCCCGCCGCGTCCGCACCGTCGCCGGCCGGGAGCCCGCTCCCGCCGGACGCGGGCACCGCGACCCGGGTGTCGCTCGTCGCGCTGGTGACCGTGCTCGCCGTCGACGCCGTGCGCGCCGCGGGGCCGGTCCTGGACCGGGCGTTCGCGGTCAGCACCGCCGCCGTCGCCGGCGCCGCGCTGGTCACCTTCCTCGGGGCGGGGCTGCTCGCGGCGCTCGCGCTGCTCGGCACCGGCCGCCGCGGGCCGGGCACCGCCTCCGGCCGGACGGCCCTCGTCGCCGTCGTCGCGCTCGGGGCCGCCCGGCTGGTGACGCAGGTCGTGCACGACGAGGCGCGGTTCGCCGCCGGGCTCGTCACCGCCTCGCTCGCCGTCGCCGCGCTGGTGCTGGCGACCACGCTGGTCGCGGGCCGCGCGGGCGGCGGGCGGCAGGCGGCGCTCGGGCTCACGCTCGGCACCGGGCTGTCGGCGGGGCTGCAGCTGGCGCTCGGCACCTGGGACCCGCTGTGGCGGGGCGGGGTGCTGGGCAGCGTGGTGGCCGTCGTCCTGGTGCTGCTCGCGGTCGCCCTCGCCTGGGTCGCGCGCCGGGAGACGGCGACCGGCCGCCCCCGGCGCACCTGGGTGCTCGGCCCCGCGCTCGCGCTGGTCGTGATGGTGCTGGGCAACCCGGCGTTCGCGGCGGCGCAGTCGCACCTGCCGCTGATGGCCGCGGGGACCGCGACCGTGCTGGCGTCGGCGCTCACCGCCTGGCTGCTGCTCGTCCCGCGGATCATGGCCCGGCCCGTGCGCTGGGCGGCGGCCGTCCTGCTGCCGGTCGCCACCGCGGTCGCGTTCCTCACCACCGGGGTCCCGGCTCTCGTCGCCGTCCTGGTCGCCGAGGCCGCCGCGGGCGTCGTGCTCACGGTCGCGCTGAAGACCCGCCGGCCGGCGCCGCCCGGGATCCCGCGCACCGCGCTCGCCACCGGCGGCGTCGGGCTCGGGCTCGTCGTCGTGCTGCTGCTCTACCTGCTGGACTACGACGTGCCGCTCGGCGTCGACAACGCGTGGGTCGTCGTGCTGGCGGCGGCGCTGCTCGCGACCGGCGGCCTGCGGTGGCGCACGCCGGCGGAGCCCGCCGAGGCCGCGGCACCCGCGCCGGGCGAGGCCGGGCCCCGCGAGCCCGCTCCCCCGCTGCGCGCGAACGCGCTGCGGTTCCTCGTGCTGCCGTCCGTCGTGCTCCTGCTGGTCGGCTGGGTGTCCGCGACGCTCGCCGCCCCGGCCCCCGCGGCCGACGCGGACCCCGACACGTTCGTGGTGCTCGACTGGAACCTGCACTACGGCGTCGCCGCGCACACCGCCGTCGACCTGGAGCAGATCGCCCGCACCATCGAGGCGCAGGGCCCGGACGTCGTCGCTCTGCAGGAGGTGTCCCGCGGCTGGGTGCTGGGCGGCGGCGCGGACATGCTCACCTGGCTCGGGCACCGGCTCGGCATGCACGTGGCGTTCGCCCCGGCCGCGGACCAGCAGTTCGGCAACGCCCTGCTGTCCCGGACCGAGCTGAGCGACGTCGAGGTCGTCGCGCTGCCGTACGGCGCCGGGCCGCAGGCGCGGTCGGCGCTCACGGCGCGCGTCGACGGCCCCGGCGGCGAGCCGGTCCGGGTCACGTCGGTGCACCTGCAGCACCGGGACGACAACGTGGACACCCGGCTCGACCAGCTCGCGGCGCTCGACGCCGCGCTCCCGGACGACGGGCCCTCGGTGCTCGCCGGCGACCTCAACGCCGAGCCGGGCTCCGCCGAGCTCGACGCGCTGGACGACGCCGGCTGGGTGAGCGCCATGGACACCGCGGGCGCCGAGGACGTCCTCACCCACCCGAGCAACGAGCCGACCGTCCGGATCGACTGGGTGCTCGGGCGGGGCGGGGTGACGTTCGCGGAGGCACGGGTGCTCGCCGACGACTCGTCGGACCACCTGGCGCTGGTGACGGAGGTCCGGGCGGGCTGACCCGCGCCCGGGCCCGCGCGAGGCCCGGGTTCAGCCCTGGTCGGTCCGGTGCAGCACCCGGGCGACCTCGCCGATGGACCCCGACAGCGACGGGTACACCGTGAACGCGTTCGCCACGTCGTCGACCGTCAGGCTGTGCGACACCGCGAGCGTGATCGGGAAGATCAGCTCCGAGGCCCGCGGCGCCACCACGACCCCGCCGAGCACGGTGCCCGCCGTCGAGTGCGCGAACAGCTTCACGAAGCCGTCGCGGACGCCGAGCATCTTCGCGCGCGGGTTCCGGGCCAGCGGCAGCGTGTGCGTGACGAAGTGCGCGTCCCGCTCGACGAGCGCCGTCTCGCTCAGCCCCACGGTCGCGATCTCGGGGGCGGTGAAGATGTTCGCCGCCACGCCGCGCAGCTTCAGCGGCGCCACCGCGTCGCCGAGCGCGTGCGACATCGCGATCCGCCCCTGCATCGCCGCGACCGACGCCAGCGGCAGCACGCCGGTCACGTCACCCGCCGCGTAGACGCCGCGCGCCGAGGTGCGGGAGACCTTGTCGACCTCGATGTGCCCGGACGGCGTCGTCCGCACGCCCGACTCCGCGAGGCCGAGGCCCTCGGTGCTGGGGATCGAGCCGACCGCCAGCAGCACGTGGGAGCCGTGGATCTCGCGGCCGTCCGCCAGGGTGACCACCACGCCGTCCGCGGTCCGCCGGGCCGCCTGCGCGCGCGAGCGCCCGACGACCTCCATGCCGCGGGTCCGGAACACGTCCTCCAGCATCGTCGCGGCGTCGGCGTCCTCGCCGGGCAGCACCCGGTCCCGGCTCGACACCAGCACGACCTGCGAGCCGAGCGACACGTACGCCCCGGCGAACTCCGCGCCGGTGACGCCCGAGCCGACGACGATCAGCCGCTCCGGCAGCGCGTCCAGGTGGTACAGCTGCGTCCAGGTGAGGATGCGCTCGCCGTCGGGCTGCGCGTCCGGCAGCGTGCGCGGGGTCGCACCGGTCGCCAGCAGGACGACGTCGGCGTCGAGGGTCTCCTCCACGTCGCCGGTCACGACCACGCGCTCCGGGCCGTCGAGCCGCCCGTGGCCGATGACCACGCGCACGCCCTCGCGCTCCAGCCGGGTGCGGATGTCGTGGGACTGCGCCAGGGCCAGGTCCCGCACCCGGGCGTTCACCGCGGCCAGGTCGATGCTGTGCCGGCGGCTGCGGCCGGTGTCGTGGGTGGGGTCCGCGTCCTCGCCGGGGCCCGCGGGGACGTCCAGGCGGATGCCCAGGTCCGGGGCGCGCTCGGCGATCGTCATCCACTCCGCGGTGGCGATCAGCGTCTTCGACGGGACCACGTCCGTGAGCACGGCCGCGCCGCCGAGGCCCGCACGCTCCACCACCGTGACCTCCGCGCCCAGCCGGCGGGCGACGAGGGCGGCCTCGTAGCCGCCGGGGCCGCCGCCGACCACGACGACGCGTGGCGCGGGCCGGCCGTCGTCGGCGGGCGCGGGCGCGGCGGCGCTGCTGGTCGAGGAGGCGGGCGGGGCGGCCGCGGCGTCGGGGGCGTCGGCCGCGGCCGGGGTGGCCGGGCCGGGCTCGGCGGGCGCGGGCGTGGGGGTCGGCTGCGTCACGCCGTCCATCTTCCCGGACCCGCGCCGCTGCGCACCTGCGCCACGCCCCGCTCCTCCCGCGCGCCGCCCCCGCTCCTCCCGCGCCCCCGCGCGCTCCCCTCGCCCTTCCGCGAGGGAGATCCGCGCGGGGCGGGACCTTCCGGGGTCCTGCACGGCGGGCACGGCCGGTACGCTCGACCGTTGCGACCGCACGTGCCCGCGCGCCGGGTCGCCACCCGCACCGACCCGCACCGACCCGCACCGACACCGCCGCACGCACCGCGAGGAGCACCCGCATGGCCGACGACGCCCGTCTCGACGACCCGACCACCGACCCGCTGGCCGTCGCGGCCGACGCCGCCGCGTACCTCGCGGAGGCGACCGGGGTGGAGAAGCACGACGTCGCGCTGGTGCTGGGCTCCGGCTGGGGCGGCGCCGCGGACCTGCTGGGCGAGACCGTCGCCGAGATCGCGGCCCCCGACGTCCCGGGCTTCGCGGCCCCGGCCGTCGTCGGCCACGTCGGCACGATCCGCTCCGTCAGGATCGCCGCGACCGGCAAGCACGCGCTCGTGCTCGGCTCGCGCACCCACCTGTACGAGGGCAAGGGCGTGCGCCGCGTCGTGCACGGCGTCCGCACCGCCGCGGCCGCCGGCTGCTCGACCGTCGTGCTGACCAACGGCTGCGGCGGCCTGAACCCGGCGTGGGGCCCCGGCACCCCGGTGCTCATCCGGGACCACATCAACCTGACGACCGTGTCCCCGCTGGAGGGCGCCACGTTCGTCGACCTGACCGACCTGTACGCCGGCCGGCTCCGCGACGTGGCCCGCGAGGTCGACCCGTCGCTGGACGAGGGCGTCTACGTGCAGTTCCGCGGCCCCCACTACGAGACCCCGGCCGAGGTGAAGATGGCCGGGATCATGGGCGGCGACCTGGTCGGCATGTCCACCACCATCGAGGCCATCGCGGCGCGGCACGTCGGCATGGAGGTACTCGGCATCTCGCTGGTGACCAACCTGGCCGCGGGCGTCGGCGACGAGCCGCTGTCCCACGCCGAGGTCCTCGAGGCCGGCGCCGCGGCGGGCCCGCGGATCAGCCGGCTGCTGGCGGACATCGTCGGCCGCATCTGATCGACGCGCCGCGCCGCCCGGGTCCCCCGCGGCGGCGCGGCGCGCAGCACGGCACCACCGCGGCCCGAGCGCCGCGCAGCAGGCAGCGAGGTCGGGGCGGGGCGCCCCGGGGAGGACGGCAGACGGATGACCGAGCGCACCGAGACCGGGGCGGACGCGATCGAGCCGGGCGACGCCTGGGCGGAGCTCGCGGACCGCGTCCGCGCGTGGATCGCGGACGACCCGGACCCGCGGACCGCGGCGGAGCTGACCGCGCTGCTCGACCGCGCCGAGGCCGGTGAGCCGTCCGTCTCCGGCGGCGCCTCCCCCGAGGACCAGCAGTCGGCCACCGACGTGCGCGAGGCCCGCGAGGACCTCGCCGACCGGTTCCAGGGCCTGCTGCAGTTCGGCACCGCCGGCCTGCGCGGCGCCGTCGAGGGCGGTCCGCACCGGATGAACCGCGCGGTCGTCATCCGCGCCGCGTCCGGCCTGGGCGCCTACCTGCTCGGCGAGCTCGAGGGCGTCTCCCCCGCTCCCCGCGTGGTCGTGGGCCACGACGCGCGGCACGGCTCCGTCGACTTCGCGCGCGACACGGCCGCCGTGCTGACCGCCGTCGGCATCGAGGTCGTCATGCTGCCGCCGTACCTGCCCACGCCGGTCCTGGCGTTCGCCGTCCGGCACCTCGGCGCCGACGCGGGCGTCATGGTCACCGCGTCCCACAACCCGCCGCAGGACAACGGCTACAAGGTCTACCTGGGCGGGCGCGTCGTCACCGACTCCGGCCAGGGCGCGCAGATCGTCCCGCCGATGGACGCCGCCATCGCCGCGGAGATCGCGCGCGTCCCGTCGGTCGCCGCCGTGCCGCGCGCCGCCGACGGCTGGTCGACCGTCGGTCCCGAGATCGTCGACGCCTACGTCGCCGAGGTGCTCGGCCTGGCCGACCTGTCGGACGAGGCCCGCGCCCGGCACGCCGCGCTGCGCGTGGTGCTGACCCCGATGCACGGCGTCGGCGGCGGCACCGCCCGCCGGGTGCTCGCCGAGGCGGGCTTCACCGACGTGCACGTCGTGACGCTCCAGGCCGAGCCCGACCCCGACTTCCCGACCGTCGCGTTCCCCAACCCCGAGGAGCCCGGCGCGATCGACCTGGCCGTCGCCCTCGCCGCCGAGGTGCAGGCCGACCTGGTCATCGCCCTCGACCCCGACGCCGACCGCTGCGGCGCGGCCGTCATCGACCCCCGGGCGCGCACCCACATGAGCGCCGGGGCCGCGGGATCCGACGGCTGGCGGATGCTGCACGGCGACGAGACCGGCGCCCTGCTCGGCAGCGTCACGGCCGAGCGGCTCGGGTCCGCCGGCGCTCCCGTGGCGGACGACGCCCCCGTGCTCGCGAACTCCATCGTGTCCTCCCGGCTGCTCGGCCGGATCGCCGCGCACGCCGGCCTCCGGCACGCCCAGACGCTCACCGGGTTCAAGTGGATCTCCCGCGTCGAGGGCCTGGTGTACGGCTACGAGGAGGCCCTCGGCTACTGCGTCGACCCGGCGCACGTGCGCGACAAGGACGGCATCTCCGCCGCGCTGACCCTCGCCGGCCTGGCCGCGCGCCTCAAGGCCGAGGGCCGCGCCCCGGTCGACGTCCTGGACGACCTCGCCCGGCAGCACGGCCTGCACCTCACCGACCAGCTGTCCGCCCGGTTCACCGACCTGTCGCAGATCCCCGAGACCATGCAGCGGCTGCGCGAGCACCCGCCGGTCGTCCTCGCGGGCTCGCCGGTGCTGGCCGTCGTCGACCTGGCCGCGGGCTCGGACGCCGACCGCGACGGCCTCCCCCCGACCGACGGCATCCGGCTGCTCACCCAGGACGACACCCGGGTCATCGTCCGGCCGTCCGGCACCGAGCCGAAGGTGAAGTGCTACCTCGAGGTCGTCGTGCCGGTCGAGGAGCACGCGTCGGTCGCGTCGGTCGGCGAGGCGCGGGTGGCCGCGCGGGCGCGGCTCGACGCGGTGCGCGCGGACGTGGCGGCGGCGCTGGGGCTCTGAGGGCCGGCCGCCCCGGGAGCGGCGTCGAGACGAGGCGGCGGCCCGTCCCCCGATCGGGGGGCGGGCCGTCGTCGTCGCTGCGCACGGCGCCCGCGCCACCGGACCGCCCCGCTACGGTGCCGGTGTGGACACCGTGGCCCCCGCACCGGCTCGGAACGCCGCCGCGCGCGCCGTCGCCGGGCCGCTGCTCGCGATCGCCCTCGTCGCCGGGGCGGGCGTCGCGGCGCTGTGGCCGGTGGTCCTGGGGCTGCGGTCGGACCTGATGTGCCCGGCCGTGCTCCCGGTGCCCTGGTGGTGCTCGTCCGCCGGCGCCCGGGCGCACGGGCTGCGGCTCACCGGCGCGGTGCTGGCCGCGGCGGCCGCGGCGGCGGGACTCGCGGTCCTGCTCGGCCGTCGGTGGCCGCGCGCGGCGTGGCTGCTGCCCCTCGCCGTGGGCGCCGCGGGGTGGGCGGCTCACTCGGCCGCCGCACCCTGACGCACTCCGCGGCTGCCCGGCCCCGGACGCGACGACGGCCCGCCCCCCGCTGCCGGGGTGACGGGCCGTCGGTCGTGCGTGCGCGTGCGCGCCGGGGCTCAGTACCCGCCGTCCGCCTCGAAGCCGCCGAGCACCGCGGCGGTGCCCGACAGGCCGAGCCGGGTCGCGCCCGCCTCGATCATCGCGAGGGCGTCGGCCGTGGTGCGGATGCCGCCCGAGGCCTTGATGCCGAGGCGGCCGCCGACGGTGGCGTTCATGATCTCGACGGCGTGCACGGAGGCGCCGCCGGCGGGGTGGAAGCCGGTCGAGGTCTTCACGAAGTCGGCGCCCGCGGCCTCGGCGGCCCGGCAGACCTCGACGATCTCGTGGTCGGTGAGCGCGGCCGACTCGATGATGACCTTGAGCACGACGGGCGCCGGGGTGGCGGCGCGCACGGCGGCGATGTCGGCCTGCACGTCGGCGAACCGGCCCTCCTTGGCGGCGCCGACGTCGATCACCATGTCGACCTCGTCCGCGCCGTCGGCGACGGAGCGGGCGGCCTCGGCGGCCTTGACGTCGCTGTGGTGCTTGCCCGAGGGGAAGCCGCACACGGTGGCGATCTTGAGGCCCTGCGCGTCCAGCGGCAGGAACGACGGCGAGACGCACACGGAGTACACGCCGAGCGACGCGCCCTCCGTCACGAGCGCCTCGACGTCCGCGCGGGTCGCCTCGGGCTTGAGCAGCGTGTGGTCGACGAACTGCGCCAGCGCGGCGGCGTCGAGGGACTGGGTCATGCGCGGTGCCTTCCTGTTCCGGTCGGTGCGTGACCGGGGACGATGACCCGGTCGATGAGGTCCTGGCGCTCGTCCGCGTGGACGAACGCGTGGCGGGCGGCGGTCAGGGTGACCGTCCGCACGTCGTCGAGGGTCCAGCCCGCCTCGGTGACGAGCAGGTGCAGCTCGCGGCTGAGGCCGGTGCGGGACTGCAGCCGGTTGTCGGTGTTCACCGTGACGGCGAACCCCAGCCGCAGCAGGGTCGTGACGGGGTGCTCGGCGATCGACGCGGCGGCACCGGTCTGCAGGTTCGACGTCGGGCACACCTCGAGGGCGATCCCGCGGTCCCGGACCCAGTGCGCCAGGCGGCCCAGCACGGGCGCGCCGTCGTCGTCGTGCTTGATGTCGTCGACGAGCCGCACGCCGTGGCCCAGGCGCAGGGCGCCCACGTCGACCGCCTCGTCCATCGAGTCGCGGCCCGCGGCCTCGCCGGCGTGCACGGTGACCGGGAACCGGGCGGTGCGCAGCTGCGCGAAGGCGGCGCCCAGGGCGCTCGCCGGGAAGCCTGCCTCGGGCCCGGCGATGTCGAAGCCGACGACGCCGCGGTCCCGGTTGGCGAGCGCCAGGGCGGCGATCTCGTCGGCGCGGTCGGACTGGCGCATGGCGCACAGCAGCAGCCGGGCGCGGATGGGCCGGCCCTCGGCGGCGGCCTCGGCCTCGCCCTCGGCGAGCCCCTCCAGCACCGCGTCGACGGCCTGCTGCAGCGACAGCCCGCCCGCCTGGTGCAGCTCCGGGGCGAACCGCTCCTCGGCGTACACGACGCCGTCGGCGGCCAGGTCCAGCACCGCCTCGCGCGCGACCCGGCGCAGCGCCTTGGGCCGCTGCATGACGGCCAGGGTGTGGCTGAACGTCGCGATGTACGCCTCGAGGCTGCCGCTGTCCGCGGCGTCCCGGAACCAGGCCGCCAGCGCGTCGGGGTCGGTGGCGGGCAGCTCGTGCCCGACCTTCTCCGCGAGCTCCACGACGGTCTGCGCGCGCACGCCCCCGTCGAGGTGGTCGTGCAGCAGGACCTTGGGCAGCGCGACGATCTGCTCGAAGGTCACGGTCATGCGCCCACCGTAGTGGCCGGGCGCCCGGAACCCCGCATCGGGGAGCCGGGCGCCCGAGCGGGTCCGGTCGGCGGCGCGGGGGCCTCAGGGGTAGTCGTCGCGCTCGTCCTCGGGGACGGGGGTCTTCTGCTCGGCGACGTCGCCCGGGTCGGCCTCGCCGGCCAGGTCGGGCCGGGGGTCGTCCGGCTCGTAGGCGCCGTCGCGGGCGTCGCTGTCGTCGTCGGGCTGGACCTCCGGCAGGTCGGTCAGCGCGGGCTCGACGAGCCCGGCGTCGCGCCAGGTCCGGTCGCCGGGAACGGTGCTCATGTCCACTCCTCCGGTCGGCGGCGGGGGTACAGCACCATCGTGTCCCGGACCCGCGCGTCCCGCCAGGCCGACGGGATCGCCGTCCGCGAACGCCGCGCGACGAAGGACCCACACGAGCACGCCGTCGGAAACCCGGTGGTTGCGCAACCGCGCCGGCTCGCGCGAGCCGCGGCGTCAGCGGCCCGGGGTCGGGAGCAGCGCCCAGGCCAGGTGGGTCCAATGGCCGAGCGCCGGCACCGGGCCCGCCGGCGCCCGCAGCGCCGCGCGCGGCAGCGGTAGGACCGCCCCGGCCCCCGGCTCGTAGACCCGGTAGCCGTCGCCCGAGCGCCCGACGGCGAGCACCACGTGCCGCGGCACCGCGGCGCCGAGCCCGTCGCCGAGGTCGCCGCCCGAGTACAGCGGCACGGGGATCCCGCGGTCCAGCGCGGCGTCGACCCGCGCCAGCAGGTCGTCGACCTCCGCGGTCCGGGTGTCGTCGACCAGCACCGACCGGTACCGCACGCCCGGGAACCGGGCCAGGCGCGCGGCGCCCCAGGGCGGCGTGCCGAGCGAGCGCGGCCACGGCAGGACGCCGAGGAGCGCCCGGGCCGTGCTGCGCCGGTGCAGGGCCGCCTGGAGCAGCCCCCAGCGCGCCGCGGCGGCCTCCTCGCCGGTGGCCGAGGCGTGCACGACCCGGCCGTCGGGGGTGCGGAACCACGTCGGGGCGTCGGGGTGGTGCGGGTCGGCCGGCTCGGGCAGGTCCAGGTCCGCCAGCTCGGGCGGGCGCGGCCCGGCGGGCAGCCGCCCGGTGACCAGCCAGAGCGCGAGCCGCGGGTCGCCGGCGGCGGCGAGCAGGCCGAGCACCGCCGCCCCGCACGTGGTGCCGTCGACCTGGCGCGCGGCGGCGGTGCCCCAGCGCACGGTGCGACCGGCGGGCACGTCGAGCGGGGCGAGCACCTGCGCGCGCCGCCGGGCGTCCAGGCCGTCGAGGTCGTCCGCGGGCAGCGCGCCCCGGGCCGCGGGCGCGGCAGCAGC
>NZ_JBYTEP010000043.1:36895-37908 GCF_058792015.1 Cellulomonas sp. EB106-03-03-XG116 | reverse complement strand
GGGCGGCACCGTCCCGGCGGCGGGCGCGCGGGCGCGCGTCGCCGCGGGTCGTGCCCGGGAGGCGCACCGCACCGCCGACGATACGGGCGGCTCGGCTGCCACGGTCACCGGCACAGCCGCGGTCGCCGACACCGGCTCCGGCACCGCCGTCGGCGAGGGCGCGCTCCAGGCGCTGACCCGGCAGTGGGCCTCCCTCGCGGCGCTGGGACTGGGCCTGGTCGCCTGCGGCGTGGGCGCCGGCCACCTGGAGCACCACCTGCCGGTGGGCGTCGCGCTGTCCGCGCTCGGGCTCGTGGCCCTCGGCTGGGGCGTCCTCGCCCTGCGTGGCCCCGCGCCCGTGCCCCGCGCGGCTGCCGGCGTCGCCCTGGCGTCCGGGCCGGCGGTGCTGCTCAGCTCCCCGCTGACCGGCACCGCCACGACCGCCGCCGAGGCCGCCGCGCTGGTGCTGGGCCTGGCGGCCGGGATCCTGCTCGCCCTCAGGCAGCGCGCCGGGACCGCCCCGGGGGCCCGTCGGCGCGCGCCCGGCGGCGCCGGCCAGGCGGGCACGCTCGCGGCGGGCGCGCTGCTGGTGGCCCTGGTGACCGTGCCGGGCCTCGCCGCGACGGAGGCGGGCGCGCACGCGGTGCCGCACGGCTCGCACGGCCTGCCCGCCGAGACGGGCCACGCGGGCCACTAGGCCCGCCCGGCCGGACCGCGAGGTCCCGGCACCGCCCGGCCACCAGGGCCGGCACGACCGGGCCCGGGCGGGCCCGGTCCCACGACCGCCGCGCGGCGTCGGAAGGGACGGCTCCCCCGGCGCCGCGCGGCTCACCCGCGCCGCACGCGACACGACTCCCCGGATCCCCACCCGATTCTCGCGTCCTCCCCCGATCGATCAGGGGGCAGCGCGACAATCGGGTGGGGACGTGGGCGACGCGCGGAGCGCCCAAGCCCGCGCCCGCCCGCACCAACGACGGAGGCCCGGAAATGTCTCTTATACCCACTTCCGAGCCCACGAGACATGGCGACTGATA
>NZ_JBYTEP010000043.1:0-36885 GCF_058792015.1 Cellulomonas sp. EB106-03-03-XG116 | reverse complement strand
GGCCCGGCACCCCCTCAGGGGTGCCGGGCCTCCGTCGTACCGGGTGAGGTGGCTCAGGCCGCCTCGTCCTCCGAGGTGAGGTTCCGGGTCTTGTTCTGGTCCACGAGGATGCCGGGGCCGTTCGTGGTCGAGATGGTCGCCTTGGTGATGTAGCGGCCCTTCGACGCGGACGGCTTGAGACGCAGGATCTCCTCGAGCGCCGCGGCGTAGTTCTCCACCAGCTGGACGTCGGAGAACGACGTCTTGCCGATGATGAAGTGCAGGTTCGCGTGCTTGTCGACGCGGAACTCGATCTTGCCGCCCTTGATGTCGGACACGGCCTTGGCCACGTCCATCGTCACGGTGCCGGTCTTCGGGTTCGGCATGAGGCCACGCGGACCGAGGACCTTGCCCAGGCGGCCGACCTTGCCCATGAGGTCCGGGGTCGCGACCGCGGAGTCGAAGTCGGTGTAGCCCGCCGCGACCTTCTCGATCAGCTCGTCGCCGCCGACCTCGTCCGCACCGGCGGCGCGGGCCTGCTCGGCACGCTCACCGGTCGCGAAGACGATGACGCGGGCGGTCTTGCCCGTGCCGTTCGGCAGGTTGACGGTGCCGCGGACCATCTGGTCGGCCTTGCGCGGGTCGACACCGAGGCGCATGGCGACCTCGACGGTCGCGTCGTACTTGGTGGTCGACGTGGCCTGCGCGAGGCGGATCGCCTGCAGCGGGTTGTACGTGGTGCCGGCCTCGATCTTCTCGGCCGCGGCGCGGTACGCCTTGCTGTGCTTCGCCATCTGCTCTCTCTCCTTCAGCAGTCGTGGTCGTCGGGCCGCACAGGGCCCTGCCACTGGGTCGCCCGCCCCGGAGGTCCCGGGGCGGGCGGTCGTTCAGTCGAGCCGGGGGCTCAGCCCTCGACCTTGATGCCCATCGAGCGCGCGGTGCCGGCGATGATCTTCTCGGCGGCGGCGAGGTCGTTGGCGTTCAGGTCCTCGAGCTTGGTCGAGGCGATCTCGCGGACCTGGTCCGCGGTCAGCGTCGCGACCTTGACCGTGTGCGGCGTGGGCGAGCCCTTCGCGACACCGGCGGCCTTCTTGATGAGCTCCGCGGCCGGCGGGGTCTTCGTGATGAAGGTGAAGGAACGGTCCTCGTAGACCGTGATCTCCACCGGGATCACGTTGCCGCGCTGCGACTCGGTGGCCGCGTTGTACGCCTTGCAGAACTCCATGATGTTCACACCGTGCTGACCCAGCGCCGGACCGATCGGCGGGGCGGGGGTCGCCGCACCGGCGTTGATCTGGAGCTTGATGAGGCCGGTGACCTTCTTCTTCGGGGGCATGAGCCACCCTTTCTTCTCTCGTGGGCCGACGCCGTGGGCGATGACCCGGTTGCAGTGCTGCGTCCGCGCGCGCCCCGGTCCCGGGGCGGGCGGCTCAGATCTTGGCGACCTGGCTGAACGACAGCTCGACCGGGGTCTCCCGGCCGAAGATGGAGACGAGGACCTTGAGCTTCTGGTTCTCGGGGCTGATCTCGGAGATCGTGGCCGGCAGCGTGTCGAACGGGCCGTCGGTGACGGTGACCGACTCGCCGACGGTGAAGTCGACCTCGATCGGGGCGGCGGCCTTCTGCTGCGGGGCGGCGGTCGGGGTCTTCGCCTCGATCGTCGGCGCCAGCATGGAGAACACCTCGTCGAGGGTCAGCGGCACCGGCTGGTGGGTGTGACCCACGAAGCCCGTGACGCCCGGGGTGTGCCGGACGGCGCCCCACGACTCGTCGGTGAGGTCCATGCGCACGAGGACGTAGCCGGGGATCCGCACGCGGCGCACGACCTTGCGCTGCGCGTTCTTGATCTCGACGACCTCCTCCATGGGGACCTCCACCTGGAAGATGAAGTCCTCCATGTTGAGGCTCTGGATGCGGTTCTCGAGGTTCGTCTTCACGCGGTTCTCGTAGCCCGCGTAGGAGTGGATCACGTACCAGTCGCCGAACTGCGACTTGAGCTGCGCCTTGAACGCGGCGACCGGGTCCTCGTCGACGTCGACGTCGTCGACCTCGTCGGACTCGACCTCGTCGGTCCCCTCGACCTCGTCGGTCTCCTCGACCGGGGCGACCTCGGCCGCGTCGCCGGAGTCGGCGTCGACCTCGTCCGCGGGCTCGCCGGCGGCCGGGGCCTCGACCGCCTCGACCGACGCCAGGGCGTCGTCGAGCTCGGACTCGGCGGCACCCAGACCGGGCTCCTGCGATTCCTGCGACACGGGCGAACCTGCTTTCTGCTGCGGAAGGTGGTGCTGAGGTGACGTGCGCCCCCGGGGGCGCCGCGGAGGCTCAGCCCCCGAAGATCCAGAACGTGGCGCGGCCGATGCCGAAGTCCACGACGGTCACGAACGCCATCACGACGGCCACGAACACCAGCACGACGCCGGTGTAGGTCACCAGCTCGGAGCGGGTCGGGCGGACGACCTTCTTGAGCTCCGCCACGACCTGGCGGACGAACAGGGCGATGCGGGCGAACAGGCCGCGCTTCTTCTCCGGGCGGGCGGCCTTGTCGCCGCCGGTCCGCTCCGCGGGCTCGCCCGCGTCGGACGCCGCCACGGGTGCCGAGTCGCTCACCTGATCGATTCCCCTACGTCTCGCGACGCCGGCCGTCGCCGGGCGCCTCATGTCGTCCGGCGGCCGCGCCCCGGGAGGTCCCCGGGGGAGCCGCGCGGTCCGTGACCACACGCGCAGGGCAGGCGAGACTCGAACTCGCAACCGCCGGTTTTGGAGACCGGTGCGCTACCAATTGCGCCACTACCCTACGGCGGCGGCGTCCTGGTGAGGCTCCCTCGCGGGCGCGGCTCATCATGGTGGACGTCAACCACCGAGGGACCACTGTACGCGACGCACGGGCCGGGGTCGAACCGCCCTCGCGGGCGGCCTGCGCGACGCGCCTCGCCCCGGACGTGCCCTGCAGCCGCGCCGGCCGGTCTGCGAGGATGGCGGCGTGAGCGCGCCCGCCCCCGCCCAGCCCGCCCAGCCCCGTCGCGTGTCCGCCCGCGTCGGGGGCATCGCCGAGTCCGCCACCCTGGCGGTGGACGCGAGGGCCAAGGCCCTCAAGGCCGCCGGCCGGCCGGTCATCGGCTTCGGCGCCGGGGAACCGGACTTCCCGACGCCGGACTACATCGTCGAGGCCGCCGTCGCCGCCGCGCGGAACCCCGCGAACCACCGGTACTCCCCCGCGGGCGGGCTGCCCGCGCTCAAGGAGGCGATCGCGGCCAAGACGCTGCGCGACTCCGGCTACGCGATCTCCCCCGCCGACGTGCTGGTGACCAACGGCGGCAAGCAGGCCGTCTACCAGGCGTTCGCCACGCTGCTCGACCCGGGCGACGAGGTGCTGCTCCCGGCGCCGTACTGGACCACCTACCCCGAGGCGATCCGCCTGGCCGGCGGCGTGCCCGTCGAGGTGGTCGCCGGCGTCGACCAGGGCTACAAGGTCACCGTCGAGCAGCTCGAGGCCGCGCGCACCCCCCGGACCAAGGTGCTGCTGTTCTGCTCCCCGTCCAACCCGACCGGCGCGGTGTACTCCCCGGAGCAGACCGCCGAGATCGGCCGCTGGGCGCTGGAGCACGGCATCTGGGTCGTCACGGACGAGATCTACGAGCACCTCACCTACGACGGCGCGGTGGCGACGCCGGTGCTGTCCGCCGTCCCGGAGCTCGCGGACACGACCGTCGTGCTGAACGGCGTCGCCAAGACCTACGCGATGACCGGCTGGCGGGTGGGCTGGCTCGTCGGGCCGTCGGACGTCGTCAAGGCCGCGACCAACCTGCAGTCGCACCTGACCTCCAACGTCGCCAACGTGTCCCAGCACGCCGCGATCGCCGCGCTCACCGGCGACCTGTCGGCCGTCGCGGCGATGCGCGAGGCGTTCGACCGCCGCCGCCGGACCATGGTGTCGATGCTGCGGGAGATCGACGGCGTCGTGATCCCCGCGCCGGAGGGCGCGTTCTACGCCTACCCGGCGGTGCACGGCCTGCTCGGCCGCACGTTCCGCGGCGTCACCCCGACGACGTCCGCCGAGCTCGCCGCGCTGCTGCTCGACCAGGCCGAGGTCGCGGTCGTCCCGGGCGAGGCGTTCGGGCCGAGCGGGTACCTGCGGCTGTCCTACGCGCTGGGCGACGACGACCTGGCCGAGGGCGTCGGGCGGATCCAGGCGCTGCTCGCCGAGGGCTGACGCCGCCCCGCCGCCCGCAGGACCACCCCGGCTGACCCGCCCGTCCACCGATCGGTGGACGGGCGGTCCCGTCCCCCGGTCGTCCCGCCGGGGCACCGCCCTCCAGGAGGCTGGCTGCCATGGACGACAGCGACCTGGCGGTCCGGGCGACCGGCCTGCAGAAGCGGTACGGCGAGAAGCGCGCCGTCGACGGGCTCGACCTCACCGTGGCCCGCGGCGAGATCGTCGCCGTGCTCGGCCCGAACGGGGCCGGCAAGACGACGACCGTCGAGATCCTCGAGGGCTACCGGCGGCGGGACGGCGGCGACGTCCGCGTCCTCGGCGCCGACCCCCAGACCGCGGGCCGCGAGTGGCGGGCCCGGATCGGCATCGTGCTGCAGGGCACGAACGACCTCGCCGAGGCGACGGTCTCGGAGCTCGTGCACCACTTCGCCCGGTACTACCCCGACCCGCGGGACCCCGAGGAGGTCATCGACGCGGTCGGCCTCCGGGAGAAGGCCCGCACCCGCAGCCGGCAGCTGTCCGGCGGGCAGCGGCGCCGGCTCGACGTCGCGCTGGGCATCGTCGGGCGGCCGGAGCTGCTGTTCCTCGACGAGCCCACGACCGGCTTCGACCCCGAGGCGCGGCACGCGTTCTGGGACCTGGTGTCCG
This sequence comes from Cellulomonas sp. EB106-03-03-XG116, assembly GCF_058792015.1. Taxonomy (NCBI): domain Bacteria; kingdom Bacillati; phylum Actinomycetota; class Actinomycetes; order Micrococcales; family Cellulomonadaceae; genus Cellulomonas; species Cellulomonas sp. EB106-03-03-XG116. Next base: position 32,045 of record NZ_JBYTEP010000043.1, on the reverse strand, counting down.
GGCTGCGCGACGGCGGCACGACGATCCTGCTGACCACGCACTACCTGGAGGAGGCCGAGCACCTGGCCGACCGGGTGGCCGTGGTCCGGTCGGGACGCGTGGTCGCGGCGGACACCCCGGCCGACCTCGGCGGGCGCTCGGCGCGCCAGGCGGTCGTGCGGTGGACCGAGGACGGCGCCCCGCGCCAGGAGCGGACGGACGCCCCGACCGCGCTGGTCGCGGCGCTCGGCGCCCGGCTCGGCGGCGAGGTCCCCGGCCTGCAGGTGGTCCGCCCGACGCTCGAGGACGTCTACCTCGGGCTGATCGCGGACGACGAGGACAGCACCCCGGCGGCCCGGCCCGCCCTGGCGACGACGGAGGCCGCGCGATGAGCACCACGACCCTGGGCCGGCCCGCCGCCGGCCGCCTGCCCGGCACCCTGGCCCTCGGCGCCGAGCGGGCCCGGTACGAGATCCGCGGGTTCTTCCGCGAGCGGGACGCGATCATCTTCATCTTCGCGTACCCGATCATCATGCTGGCGATCTTCGCCACGGTGTTCGGCCAGGACGGCGCCGAGGTCGCCGACGGCGTGCCGTTCGCGCAGTACTTCCTGCCCGGCATGATCGCGACCGGCGTGCTGCTGTCGTCGTTCCAGTCGCTGGCGGTCTCGATCCCGGTCGAGCGGGACGAGGGCGGGCTGAAGCGGCTCGGCGGCACCCCGCTGCCCCCGGCGGCGTACTTCCTCGGCAAGGTCGGCCAGGTGCTGGTCGTCTCCGTGGTCCAGGTGGCGCTGCTGCTCGCGGTCGCCGGCCTGCTGTTCGACGTCGACATGCCGGACGCCTCCGGGTGGGCCACGTTCGCCTGGGTGTTCGTGCTCGGGGTCGCGGCCGGCGCGGTGTGCGGGGTCGGGTTCTCCTCGCTGCCGCGGTCGGGCCGCTCCGCGAGCGCGGTGGTGACGCCCGTGGTGCTGGTGCTGCAGTTCATCTCCGGCGTGTTCTTCGCCTTCTACGACCTGCCGTCCTGGATGCAGCAGGTGGCGTCGGTGTTCCCGCTCAAGTGGATGGCCCAGGGCATGCGGTCGGTCTTCCTCCCGGACGAGGCGGCCTCGCTCGAGCCGTCCGGGTCCTGGCAGCACGGCGCGACCGCGGCGGTGCTGCTGGCCTGGCTGGTCGTCGGGCTGGTCGTCGGAGTCCGGACGTTCCGGTGGCGGCGGCGTGACGACGGCTGACCTGCGCCACACTGGCCCCGTGACCAGCGACGGGCGACCGGGGGACGGGGCTGCGGCCCCGGCCTCCGGTGGCGCGCGCTCCGAGGCCGAGCGGACCCTGTTCTGGCGGCGCGCCCTCGCCGGCTGGGACGCGGCGTTCTACGCGCTCCTGGCGATCAGCGCGATCTCGATCCTCACCGTCGCGGACTCGTTCCCGCCGGACGGGGGCACCTGGGCGGCGCTCGGCGGGCTGACCCTGCTGCTGCTGGCCTACGTCCTGGTCGGTCGCCGGGGCGCCCAGGCCGGCGACGTCCGGCTCACCCGGGCCTACCTGGTCGTGCTCGTGGTGGTGGTCTCGCTGTGCAGCGGCGTCAGCACCATCGGGTCGATCCTGCTGTTCGTCGGCTTCTCGCAGGTGTGGTTCTTCGCGGCCTCGATGCGGGAGGGCGTGGTCGCGTCCGTCGTGCTGGCGGTCGCCTCCTGCGCGGCGATCGCGACGGCGGCGTTCGCGGCCGGCGAGGACCCCACGGCGCGCGACCTGGTCGTGCTGGGGGCGCAGATGGCCGTCGGCCTGATCTTCTCGCTCGCGCTCGGGGTGTGGATCACCCGGGTCGCCGAGCGGTCCGAGGAGCGGGCCTGGCTGCTGGAGCAGCTGGAGTCCGCGCAGGCGCAGCTCGCCGCGAGCAACCACGCGTCGGGCGTGCTCGCGGAGCGGGAGCGCATGGCGCAGGAGATCCACGACACCCTGGCGCAGGGGTTCACCAGCGTCGTGATGCTCGCGCAGACCGCGCAGGCCCAGCTCGACGCCGGGCGCGCCGAGCAGGCCCGGGACCGGCTCGACCAGGTGGAGCGGGTCGCCCGCGAGAACCTGGCCGAGGCCCGCGCGCTGGTCGCCGCGTTCGGACCCGCCGCGCTGGCGGACGCCACGCTCGCCGAGGCGCTGGAGCGGCTGGCCGAGCGGTTCCAGGCGGAGACGGGGGTCCGGGTCGAGGTCGCGCTCGGCGACGCCGGCGCCCCGGACCGCGACACCGAGGTCGTGCTGCTGCGCGCCGCGCAGGAGGCGCTGGCCAACGTCCGCAAGCACGCGGGTGCCCGGCGGGTGCTGCTCCGGCTCGTCCGGGACGACGGGGTGCTCGCGCTCGAGGTGCTCGACGACGGGCAGGGGCTCGCGCCCGGCACCGCCGAGGGCGTCGGGCTGCGCGGGATGCGGGAGCGCGTCACCGCGGGCGGCGGGACGCTCGACGTGGCCGGGGAGCCCGGCCGCGGGACGCGGGTGCGGCTGGCGATGCCGCTCCGCGACGACGACGGGCCGCTCGGCGACCCGGGGACGGGGACGGCGTGACCGCGCACGAGCAGGACGCGACGGTGCGGGTGCTGGTCGCGGACGACCACCCCGTGGTCCGGTCGGGGCTGGTCGGCATGCTGACCGTCGAGCCCGACGTCGAGGTGGTCGGCGAGGTCGGTGACGGGGCCGCCGCGGTCGAGGCCGCGCGCACGCTCCGCCCCGACCTGGTGCTGATGGACCTGCGGATGCCGGTGCTGGACGGGGCCGCGGCGACCGCCCGGATCGTCGCGGAGGTGCCGGGCGTGCGGGTGCTGGTGCTCACCACCTACGAGACGGACGCCGACATCCTGCGCGCCGTCGAGGCGGGGGCCACCGGCTACCTGCTCAAGGACACCCCGCGGGACCAGCTCGTGGCCGGCGTGCGCGGCGCCGCGCGGGGCGAGTCGGCGCTGTCGCCGTCGGTCGCCTCCCGGCTGGTGCAGCAGGTGCGCGGCGAGGGCGAGCGGCTCACCGCGCGCGAGCTCGAGGTCCTGGCCGGGGTCGCGCGCGGGCTGTCGAACGCCGCGGTCGGCCGGGAGCTGTTCATCACCGAGGCGACGGTGAAGACGCACCTGCTCCGGGCGTTCGCGAAGCTCGGCGTCGACGACCGCACACACGCGGTCACGGTCGCGATGCGGCGGGGCCTGCTCCCGGCGCCCTGACCCCCCGCCCGCCGGCCCCCGCCTACCGAGGTCGAGGGTTTCGCGTGGAACCGCCCGCGCAACCCCTCGACCTCGACGCGAACCCTCGACCTCGCGCCGGCGGGGCGCCGGCGCGGCGGAGGGGGCGGGGCGCGCGGGGATCAGGCAGACTCGCCGGGTGCGCGACCTGGCCCTGCTCCCGAAGGCCCACCTCCACCTCCACTTCACCGGGTCGATGCGCGTGCAGACGCTCGGCGACCTGGCGGCCGAGCGCGGGGTCCGGCTCCCGGCCACGCTGCTCGACGGCGAGGGCCTGCGGGTCCCGGCGGACGAGCGCGGCTGGTTCCGGTTCCAGCGGCTGTACGACGCGGCCCGCGCGTGCGTCCGCGGCGAGGCCGACCTGCGGCGGATCGTCCGCGAGGCGGCGGCCGACGACGCCGCCGAGGGCTCGGGCCGGCTCGAGATCCAGGTCGACCCGACCTCCTACGCCCCGCCGGTCGGCGGCATCACGCCCGCGCTGGAGATCGTGCTGGACGAGGCGCGGTCGGCGAGCGCGGACCTGGGCGTCGAGGTCGGCGTCATCGTGGCGGCGTCCCGGATGCGGCACCCCCTCGACGCCCGGATCCTCGCGCGGCTGGCCGCCCGGTACGCCGGCGACGGCCCCGGCCAGGTGATCGGATTCGGCCTCAGCAACGACGAGCGCCGCGGCGACACCCCGGAGTTCGCGCCGGCGTTCGCGATCGCCCGGCGCGCGGGCCTGGCGTCCGTTCCGCACGGCGGCGAGCTGCTCGGGCCGCCGCACGTCGAGGACGTCCTGGAGTCGCTGGCCCCCGACCGGCTCGGGCACGGCGTGCGGTCCGCGGAGGACGGCGCGCTGCTGCGCCGGATCGTGGACCGCGGGATCGCCCTGGAGGTGTGCCCGGCGTCCAACGTGTCGCTCGGGGTCTACCGCCGGCCCGAGGACGTGCCGCTGCGCCGGCTGGTCGACGCGGGCGCGACGGTCGCGCTGGGCGCGGACGACCCGCTGCTGTTCGGGTCCCGGCTGGTCGAGCAGTACACGACGGCGCGCGAGGTGCACGGGTTCACCGACGCCGACCTGGCCGAACTGGCGCGGGCGTCCATCCGGGCGAGCCGGGCGTCCGACGGCACGAAGGCACGCCTGCTGGGCGGGGTCGACGCGTGGCTCTCCGCCGACCCGGTTGCGCAACCCGCGGGTTGATCAACCGCGGCTGCACCGATGCCGAGATGGCGACTCTCGGCTGCGTCCGGCGCCGCCCGTGCAGCCGAGAGCTGCCATCTCGGCGTGAGGCGGCCGGCGCGAGCGGGTGGGCGCGGGCGTCAGAGGTCGGCGCCGACCAGGACCGGCTCCGGCTCCAGGGTGAGGCCGAACCGCTGCGCCACGCCGTCCCGGACGGTGCGCGCCAGCGCCAGCAGGTCGCCCGCGTTCGCGCCGCCGCGGTTCGTCAGCGCCAGCGTGTGCTTCGTCGACAGCGCGGCCGGGCCCGGCAGGCCGTAGCCCTTCGCGAACCCCGCCTGCTCGATCAGCCACGCCGCGCTGGTCTTGACCAGGCCCTCGCCGGCCGGGAACCGCGGGGCGTCCGCGGGCAGCTCGGCGGCGTCCGCCTCGGTCAGCACCGGGTTCGTGAAGAACGAGCCCGCCGAGCGGGTGTCGGGGTCGGCCGGGTCGAGCACCATGCCCTTGCGCGCGCGCAGCGCGAGGACGGTCGCCCGCACCTCCGGCAGCGGCGCCCGCTCCCCCACCTCGATGCCGAGGGCCCGCGCGAGCTCGCCGTACCGGATCGGCTCGGAGAGGTCGGCGACCCGCAGCTGGAAGGTCACGTCGAGCACCACGTACCGCGGCGTCGGGAACCAGGGGGCGCCGGGGTCGGCCGCGTCGGGCAGCGCGCGCATCGACCGCTTGAGCAGCGACGTCCGGTAGCCGAACTGCAGGTCGACGACGGGCAGCGTCCGCACCCGGCCGCGCACCCGGTCCCAGACCCGCACGGTCGCGATCGTCTGCGAGACCTCCTGCCCGTAGGCGCCGACGTTCTGCACCGGGGTCGCGCCGGTCGACCCGGGGATGCCGGACAACGCCTCGATCCCCTTGAGCCGGTGCGCGGCGGCGTGGGCCACCACGTCGTCCCACGGGGTGCCCGCCGCGGCGGTCACGGTCACGCCGGCGCACGCCGAGTGGTCGGGGGTCGTCAGGTCGCGGCGGGCGTCCCGGACCACCAGGCCGTCGAAGCCCGCGTCCGACACCAGCAGGTTCGACCCGCCGCCGAGCACCAGCAGCGGGACGCCCTCGGCGTCGGCGGTGCGCACCGCGTCGATCAGCTCGGCCTCGGTGGTCGTCTCCACGAGCCGGCTCGCGGGCCCGCCCACGCCGAGGGTGGTGAGCTCGCTGAAGGTCGCGGACTGGACGTCGGTGGTCACGGGACGAGCGTAGGCCGCTCCGCGGGCTCCTGCCGCGCCGGTGCCGCGGCGTTCACGACGAGCAGGCCGACGACGATCGGCACCGCGATCGCCAGCAGCGCGTGCCGGTAGCCGACCTCGTGCGCGAGCAGGCCGAGCAGCGGCGGGCCGGCGAGGAACGCCGAGTAGCCGATCGTCGACACCACGGACACGCGGGCGGCCGCGCGCAGCGGGTCGTCGCTCGCCGCGCTCATCCCGACCGGGAAGCCGAGCGCCGCGCCCATGCCCCACAGCACCGCGCCGACGAGCGCCAGCCACAGCAGGTCGTCCGGCACCAGCCCGAACACCAGCAGGCCGGCCAGCGCCAGGCCCGCGCACAGCCGCAGGACGGCGACCCGGCCGAACCGGTCGAGCAGCGCCGTGCCGAGGAACCGCATGACGGTCATGGCGGTGACGAAGACACCGAACGAGATGGCGCCGACCGCGTCGGACTGGTCGAAGCCGTCGACCACGGCCAGGCTCAGCCAGTCGTTGCCGGCCCCTTCGGTGAGCGCGGCGGCGAGGACCACCAGGCCGATGAGCAGCGTGCGCGGCTCGAGCCACGCGGCGAACACGGACCGCGGGGCGTGGGCGGCGTGCTCGCCGTCGCCGGCGGGCGCGTGCTGCCCCGCGGGCAGGAACGACCGCACGGCGACCAGCACCGCGATCGACGACAGCAGCACCGCGACCGGCACGTGCACCTGGACCGGGACGTGCGCGGCGGCCACCACGGCGGCGATGCCGGCGGCGACCACGGTGCCCAGCGAGAAGCCCGCGTGGTACCGCGGCATGACGGTCTTCCCGAGCTTCTGCTCGACGATCGCGCCCTCGAGGTTCATCGCGGCATCCCAGACGCCGGTGCCGACGCCGAACACGACCAGGCCCGCGGCGGTCACGACCACCTCGCCCAGCGCCGCGCCGAACGTCGCGATGGTCAGGCCCGCGGCGTTGAGCAGGGCGAACCCGGCGACCGCCCGCACCGCGCCGATCCGGGTGACGACGAGGCCGGAGAGCGGCAGCGCCACGAGCGACCCGCACGACCCGACGAGGAGCAGCAGGCCCATCTGCGCCTCGGACAGGCCGAGCGCGTCCCGGACCGCGGGCAGCCGGGCCGCCCAGCTGGAGAAGTTGAACCCGGACAGCGCGAAGACCACGAACACCGCCACCGAGGCGGTGCGGACGGCGGGCGGGGCGGCCGGGGCGGGATGCGTCATCGCGGGGCTCCACGGGGGTCGTGCGGGTCGGGTCGGGATCGGGGCGCGGCGGCCCCGGGCCGGGGTCAGGCCGGGCGGGCCGGCTCCGGCACGTGGTCGCCGGCGGGCTCGCGTCGGACGCTACCGGAGGGCACGCACACGGCGTCCTCACCCGCGGCGTGCGACGCGGGGACCGCGACCGGCTCGGCGGTGGCGACCACGGGGGCGCCGGGGTCGTCGGCGGCCGCCCTCGGCGCGGCACCGGCGAGGCCGTCCGGGCGGCGCACCGTCCCGGCCAGCAGCACCGACGCGACCATCGCCGCGGTGATGAGCAGCAGCGCGTGCCGGGTGCCCATGAGCTCGGCGGCGAGGCCCAGCAGCGGCGGGGCCGCGAGCGAGGCCGTCGAGGAGAACGACGAGATGACGGCCACCCGGCTCGCCGCGCGCAGCGGGTCGTCGGACGCGGCCGCGATGCCCAGGGGGACGGTCAGCGCGGCTCCGCAGCCCCACGCCACGATGCCGACGGCGGCGAGCGGCAGCGACGGCGCGAACCCGAACAGCACCAGGCCGCCGAACGACACCAGGCCCGAGGTGCGCAGCACGGTCACGCGGCCGTACCGGTCGATCAGCTTGGTGCCGAGCAGCCGGACCAGCGTCATCGCGCCGACGAACACGCCGAACATCGCGGCGCCCACGGCTTCGACCTGGTCGAAGCCGTCGACGACGGCGATCGCCAGCCAGTCGTTCGCGGCGCCCTCGGAGAGCGCGGCGGACATGATGACGACGCCGATCAGCAGCGTGCGGGGTTCGCGCCAGGCGCCGAGCGCCGAGCCGGGCCGGGCGACGCGGCGGACCCGGGCGGCGCGCAGCCGGCCGGCGAGGCCCGCCTCGAGCGGGGTGCGGCCCTCCGCGCGGGCGTCCCGGGCGGCCGCGAGGGCGGCCCGGTCCGGCGGCAGCGACTCGATGACCGCACCGGGCACCGACAGCAGCCGCCAGACGGTGCCGACGACGGCGGTGGCCACGAACTGGGCGAGCAGCGGCACGTCCGCCGCGGCGCACAGCGCGCCGATGCCGGAGCCGAGCACCGAGCCGATCGAGAACGCGGCGTGGAACTGCGGCAGCACCGTGCGGCCCATGCGCCGCTCGACGGCCGCGGTCTCCACGTTCAGCGGCACGTTGCCGATCGCGAAGCCGACGCCCGACAGGAAGATGCCGACCGTCAGCACGGGCACCGAGCCGATCGTGGGCCCGACGCCGATCAGCACGTACGCGGCGGCGAACGCCACCATCGACACGTAGAGGACGGCGCGGCCTCCGAACCGGTTCACCAGGACGCCGGCGACGGACACGGTGGCCAGCGAGCCGATCGAGCCGGCGATGAGCAGGCCGCCCAGCTCCGCGGTGCCCAGGTCCAGGGCCGCGCGCACGGCGGGCAGCCGGGCCAGCCAGCCGGACAGCATGAGGCCGCTCAGCGCGAACAGGCCCATGAGCAGCCAGCGGGCGCGGTGCACCGCGGGGTCCACGGGCAGGCGCGAGGTCGACGACGTCCCCCGCCCGGACCGGCCCGGCCGGCGGCCGCCGGTCACGGGGGCCTCAGGACGGGGTCGGCGGTTGGCCGGGCGGAGGGGGGCGCGCCCGGCGCGGGCCCGCTGCTGGCTCACGGCAGCTCCAGATCGGTGCAAGGGGGTGGTCAAGACGAGGTCCCGGCCGGGTCGAGGCCCGGTTCGAATCGATTCGATTCGAGGCGCCCGAGCGGGCGGTCGAATCGATTCGGGGGAGGTCACCAGTGTGCGGGTACGCTGGCGGCGGCGTCAACGACTCGCGGGGGGCGGTGACGCCTCTCACCCCCGAGCCCCCGACCCGGAGGCACCGCGGTGTCCCAGCGACCCACCCTGGCCGACGTGGCCTCCGCCGCCGGGGTGTCGGTCTCGACCGCGTCGCTGGCCTTCTCCGGCGCCGGCCCCATCGCCGAGGCCACCCGGCAACGCGTGCTCGACGCCGCCGCGGACCTCGACTACGCCGGCCCGAACCCGCTCGGGCGCCAGCTGCGCAGCGGCCGGTCGGGCATCGTCGGCGTGGTCGTCGGCGACGCGCTGCGCCGGTCGTTCCGCGAGCCGGTGTCCGTGCAGCTGCTCGACGGCCTGGTCGACACCATCAGCCCGCTCGGCCTCGGGGTGCTCCTGGTGCCCGGGTCGCTCGAGCCCGGCGCACCCGCGGTCGACCCGCTGGTCGAGTCGGCCGCCATGGACGTCGCCGTGCTCATCTGGGGCGGCACGCTGGACGACCCGACCCTGCAGGCGCTGCAGCGCCGCGGGATCCCGCTGGTCGTCGTCGAGGGGCAGGACCTGCCGGGGATCGTGACCGTCGGCATCGAGGACCGGGGCGGCGTCGCGGACATCGCCCGGCACCTCACCGACCTGGGCCACGAGCGGATCGCCACCGTCACGCTGCCGTTCGGCCCGGACCGGCGCAGCGGTCTCGCGGACGCCGAGCGGCTCGGGCAGATCACCTGGTCGATCGCGCGGCGCCGGCTGGACGGGCTGCACGACGCGGGCGTGTCCCCCGTCGCGGTCTACGAGACGCCGGCGTCGCTGGTCGAGCACGGGCACACCGCGGCCCAGGCGCTGCTGTCCGGCTCGGCCGCGACCCGGCCCACCGCCGTCGTCGCCCAGTCCGACCTGCTGGCGTCGGGCGTGGTGCTCGGCGCCCGCGAGCTCGGGCTGCGGGTGCCGGAGGACGTCTCGGTCGCCGGCTTCGACGGGCTGGACCTGCCGTGGCTCGCGCCGGACGTGCTCACGACCGTGGCGCAGCCGATCACGGAGAAGGGCGCGGTGGTCGGGCGGGCCATCGAGGCGCTCCTGGCGGGCGGGACCCCGGCGGACGAGGTGCTGCCGGTCGAGCTGCGGCTCGGCACCACGACGGGTCCCGCGCCGGGGGCGTGAGCGCGGCGGGCGCCGATACCCACCCGGTTCTCACGAGACCGCCCTCATGATCGAGGGGCAGCGCGAGAATCCGCTGGGGAAGCGTCCGGGCGCGCGCCGGGGCGCCGCCCGGGTGCCGTCAGGACAGGCGGACGAGCGCCTGGCACTTGGCCAGCACGCGCGCACCCGCGGCGGTGACCGTGAGGTCGATCCGCGCGGTGCGGGTGTCGGCGTCGAGCGCGCCGACGACCGCCACGACCTCGACGGCCGCGGCCCCCGGGTCCGGCACCGGCACGGGCCGGGCGAACCGGGTCTGGTAGTCGACGACGGCACCGGGGTCGCCGGCCCAGTCGGACACGACGCCGACGGCCGCCCCCATGGTCCACATGCCGTGCGCGATGACGCCGGGCAGCCCGACCTCGGTCGCGAACCGCTCGTTCCAGTGGATCGGGTTGAAGTCGCCGGACGCGCCCGCGTACCGCACCAGGCGGGACCGGTCGACGGCGAGCTCGCGGCGGCCGACCTCCTGGCCGACGGCCAGCTCCTCGAACGCGGGGGCCATCAGGCGTCCTCTCCGCGGACCGCGAGCGTGGACGTCACCGTGGCGACGGGCTCGCCGCCCTCCGCGTGGATCACGGCGCGGGTCGTCACCATCGACAGACCGGCGCGCTCGGTGACCGCGTCCACGTGCAGCACGGTGACCAGGCGGTCGCCGGCGTGGATCGGGCGGTGGTGGATGAACCGCTCGTCGGCGTGCACGACGCGGCTGAAGTCGATGCCCGCCGCGGGGTCCTCGATCAGCTGCGCCTCGGCGCGCTGCGCCACGACGACGGCGAACGTCGGCGGCGCGATCACGTCGGGGTACCCGAGTGCTCGCGCCGCGTCGACGTCGGTGTGGGCCGGGTGCGTCGCCCCGACCGCCTCCGCGAACGCGCGGAGATGCTCGCGGCCGACCTCGTACGCCTCGTTCGGCGGGTACTCGCGTCCCGCGTACTCGGGGTTGACGGCCACGATCAGAGCCGCTGGGTCAGCGGGTCTCGCGGTGCAGCGTGTGACGGCCGTCGCGCGGGCAGAACTTCTTCATCTCGAGCCGGTCGGGGTCGTTCCGACGGTTCTTCTTCGTGATGTAGTTCCGCTCCTTGCACTCCGTGCAGGCGAGCGTGATCTTCGGACGGACGTCCGCGCTCTTGCTGGCCATGGTCTTGCCACCTCTCGCGCCCGAAGCGCTTGGATCTTCGTCGTCGGGCGCCGGCGGACGCCCCACTGGATTCAGTGCTGGTAGCGGGGGCGGGGTTCGAACCCGCGACCTCACGATTATGAGTCGTGCGCTCTCACCAACTGAGCTACCCCGCCTCGGGTGCGCACGCCGGCCAGACGATCCTGGCCTGCGACACACCACAGAGCCCCGAACGGGATTCGAACCCGTGACCTCTTCCTTACCAAGGAAGTGCTCTACCACTGAGCTATCGGGGCAGCGCGGACCAGGCTACACGGTGCTCCTGGCCGGTGCGAAATCGGCTCCCGCCCCCGCGTGATCGCGCAGGTCGGGGACCGCTTCCGTGCCGGCCCGGAGCAGGCCGAGCCCGGTCCGTGCGTGGCGACGGGGCGCCCTCCGTGAGGAGGACGCCCCGTCGTCCGTGCGTGGCGGGTGAGGGATTCGAACCCCCGTAGGCGATGCCAGCTGATTTACAGTCAGCCCCCTTTGGCCACTCGGGTAACCCGCCAGGGTGCGCGCCTCGGTGACTGCGTCGCCGGGGTGCGGATGGAAGGATAGCAAGGGTTCGGGCCGGTTCCGAAACCGGCCCCTCGTCGGCACAGCAGCACCCGCACCACAGGTCAGGAGGAGTCATGGCGAGCGAGTCGTCGTTCGACGTCGTCAGCAAGGTCGACCGCCAGGAGGTCGACAACGCGCTGAACCAGGCCATCAAGGAGATCGCGCAGCGGTACGACTTCAAGGGCGTCGGCGCCTCGATCGCGTGGAGCGGCGAGAAGATCGTCATGGTCGCGAACTCCGAGGAGCGCGTGCGCGCCGTCCTCGACGTGTTCCAGACCAAGCTGATCAAGCGCAACATCTCGCTCAAGGCGCTCGACACCGGCGACGGCGACCCCAAGCCGTCCGGCAAGGAGTACCGCCTCGAGGCGTCGATCAAGGAGGGCCTGTCCTCCGAGATCGCCAAGAAGGTGACCAAGCTCATCCGCGACGAGGGCCCCAAGGGCGTCAAGACGCAGATCCAGGGCGACGAGGTCCGGGTCTCCGCGAAGGCCCGCGACGACCTGCAGGCGGTCATCGCGCTGCTCAAGGGCGCGGACGACATCGACGCCGCGCTGCAGTTCATCAACTACCGCTGAGCCGGTCGGCGCTCCGGCGCCGAGATCGCAGGAGGCGTGGGGTTCCGGGTGCCGGGACCCCACGCCTTCTGCGGTCTCGGCGCGGCCGGGAGGTCGGTCGTCCACAGGCGGCGCAGGTGGGGCTGTTGCCGGTCCCTGACCTCTGCTTCGATCGTGGGGCATGACGGCAGGGGGAGACCCGGAGACGATCCGGCAGCACGCCAGGCGGCTGCGCGCGACCGCGGAGGCGGTGGCCCGCACCGGTGACCGCGTGCGGGCGGGCGCGGGCGTCGAGTGGGTCGGCGTCGCGGCCGACCGGTACCGCGAGCGCCTCGCCGAGCACGCGCGACGGGTGACGGCCGCGCAGGACGAGCTGCTCGGCACCGCGGGCGCGCTCGACCGGCTCGCCGACGAGCTCGAGGACCGGCAGGCGGCGATCCGCCGGGCGATGCGGTTCGTCGAGGCCCGGCTCGACGACGCCCGGCGCACGGTCGGCCGGCTCGCCGGCGTGGCGGACGACGTGCTCACGGCCGCCGAGCAGGCGGCGCGCCGGGCCGCGCACGGCGTGCTCGGCACCGTCGCGGGCGGCCTGCCCTCCCCCGGCTCACCGGACTGGTCCGGCGTCGCCGACCGGATCGGGCGGATCGGGTGACGGCCGTGCTCGCGCCGGTGGACGGCGCGCTCCGGGCCCGGCTCGCCGAGCACGAGTGGGCGGTGGCGAGCGCCGGCGTCGCCGGGCTCCCCGGGTGGGCCGAGGTGCTGCCGGTCGACCGGGACGGATCGCCCGTCGCACCACCGCCCCCGCCGGCCGACGCCGCCGCCGCACCCGCGGGGGTGGATCCCGTGCTCCGCGCCGCCGTCGAGGGCGGCGCGGCCGCGCTGGTCGCCGTCGAGGTCGCCGCCGCCGCGGGCGAGCGGGCGCTGCTGGCGGTGCTGTGGTCCGACGCGGAGGCCGGCTCGGGCGTGGCGCGCGGCGTCGACGTCGTGCCCGACGCAGGGCTCGCCGGGACCACCCCGCGCCCCGGGGTGGAGGTCAGCGCCTTCCCGGTGGCTGGGCTCGTCGACGAGGTGCTGCGGCACGTCCCCGACGCCCCGGTGCGCGTGGCGGCGGCTCCCGCGACCGTCCCGGAGGAGCTGACGATCGCGCTCGCCCAGGCGATCCGGGGCGGCGACACCGCCACCGTCGACGCGCTGTGCGCCGAGCTCGGCACCGACGGGCCGCCCGCCGTGGTCGAGGCGGCCGTGCGCGGCGTCGACGGCAGCCTCGTGGTGTCGGTCGCGAGCCGCGGCCGCACGGACGTCTCGACGCTCAGCCTGCTCCGCACGGACGCCGGCTGGGTCGAGCTCACCCGCACCGCCGACGGCCAGGTCGTGCACACGCCGCGCAGCCGCGAGGACGTGCGGGCCGCGCTGCTCCACGACCTGACCGGCCGGTTCGCGACCGCGACGCCGGAGGACGACGCGTGAGCATCAGCGTGAGCGGCGGCGCGGGCGGGATGGGCGCCCGCCTGCAGGACCTGCGCTCGGAGGCCGGGGTGCTCGACGCCGCCGGCGACGAGGTCCGGCGGTGGAGCGGGTCCGTCGCCGCCGTCGCCGTGCACCCGGACGTCACCGTCGCCACCCTGCTCTGCCCCGCGGAGGTCGCGGCCGTCGCGGGCGCGGTCGCCGCCGCGACGATCGGCGCGAACGGGCTGCTCGTGGTGAGCACCCGGCTCGAGGGCACCGCCGTGTTGCTACGGGCGTCGGCGACGACGTACGAGCTCGTCGACGCCACGCAGCAGCGGGTGCTGGAGGCGCTGCAGAACGCCGCCGGGTTCGCGCTCGGGGCGGCGCTGCCGTTCGTGGCGGCGGGCGGCGGGCTCGTCCTGCTCGTCGGCGCCGGGACGTCGCCGCCTGCCGCGTGGCCGGCCCTCGTCGTGGTCGTCCGGAACGCCGACCCGTCCGCCCTCGGCGGGCAGGCCGCGGCCGGGCTCTACGACAACCCCTGGCTCCTGGAGTCGCTCACCCGCATGGCGCCGAGCCTGGTCCAGGGGACGACGTGGAGCTTCGGCACGCTGCTCGGCGGACCCGCCGGAGGGCTCGCGCTGCCGTTCGCGCTGTCCGGCGGGCGGTGGCCGACGGGGTCGTACGAGGACGCCGTGGGCGGGCTCGTGCACGCGGGCGGGCTGCTCGGGATGTTCCAGGACACGGGACAGGTGGGCGTCGGGGAGGTCGACGGCGACTGGGCCGGCCACGCGCCTCGCTCCGTCGCGGACGTCTTCCGGGAGCAGTACCGGCTCGGGCAGGACGAGGGGCAGGTGCAGATCGTCCGCGTCGCGCAGCCCGACGGGTCATCCGCGTGGATCGTCCAGATCCCCGGCACCCAGGACTGGGCTCCGCGGCGGGGCGACAACCCGGTCGACCTCACGACCAACGTCCGGCTCATGGCGGGGCAGAGCACGCACCTGCAGGCCCAGGTCCGGGAGGCCATGCGACTGGCCGGTGTCGGCCGCGACGAGCCGGTCATGCTCACCGGCCACAGCCAGGGCGGCATCACGGCCGCCGCCCTCGCCTCGGACCCGTCGTTCCGCTCCCAGTTCGAGGTCCGGAGCGTCGTCACCGGCGGCTCGCCGATCGCGCGGTTCGACATCCCCGACTCCGTGTCCGTGCTGTCGCTCGAGCACGACCAGGACGCCGTGCCGCTGCTCGAGGGCCGCGAGAACCCCGACCGCGCGAACTGGGTCACCGTGCAGCGTTCGCTCCCGGGCTCCGACTTCACGGTGCGGGATCCGCTGTCGGACCGGACGACCCTCACGACGGTCCAGCCGGGAGTCGGTTCCGCGCACGGCACGGACGTGTACGCGGACACCGGGCGGGCCGTCGACGCCTCGACCCATCCGAGCGTCCAGCGCTGGCGGGACCTGCAGTCGCCGTTCTTCGCAGGTGAGGCCGAGGTCACCCGCTGGGACGTGAGGCGATGACCCGGAACCGGACGATCATGGCGTCGATCGCCGTCTCGGCCGCGCTGGCGCTCTCGGGATGCGTCGCCACGGCCTCCGACGGCGACACGGGCGGCGTCCCGGACGAGGAGATCGCACGAGCCATCGCGGACCTCGACGGCGTCGAGGCGACGGACGTCGAGTTCGACGACTCGTTCGGCTACGGCTCCCGGTACACCGGGGACATCGAGGTCGCCGCGAGCGCCGATGCCGGCTGCGTCCTGGTCCGGTCGCTCATGCTGCTCAAGCAGGGCCGACCGGGTGTCGCGCTCTCCAGCGTCGAGGTCCGCCACGGCGACACGACGCTGACCATCAACGACCTCACGTCCGACCAGTTCCGGGCGCTGAACGCCACGACGGCTCCCGCCGACGGCAGGTTGCAGGTCCCCTCGTGCTAGGTGCCGCGGATGCGGGCACCGCTCAGTACCGCTCCACCCCGCCGTACCCCGCCATGCGCTCCAGCCGCTGGATCCGGTCCGCCATCGGCGGGTGCGTCGCGAACATCCGCCCCATCCCCGCGCCCTTGAACGGGTTCGCGATCATCAGGTGCGACACGTCCACCAGGTCCCGCTCCTGCGGCAGCGGCCGCGCCGCGGTGCCCTGCTCGAGCTTGCGCAGCGCCGAGGCCAGCGCGAGCGGGTCGCCGGTGAGGGCCGCGCCGTCCTCGTCGGCGTCGTACTCGCGGGTCCGGCTGATCGCGAGCTGGATGAGCGTCGCGGCGAGCGGGGCGAGGAAGACCATGAGCAGCGCGGCGATCGGGTTGCCGCCGCGGTCGCGGTCGTTGCCGCCGCCGAAGAACAGGGCGAACTGCGCGACGGAGGTGATGACGCCGGCCACCGCCGCCGCGATGGACGACGTGAGGATGTCGCGGTTGTAGACGTGCATGAGCTCGTGGCCGAGCACCCCGCGGAGCTCCCGCTCGTCGAGGATCTGCAGGATCCCCTCGGTGCAGCAGACGGCGGCGTTGCGGGGGTTGCGGCCGGTGGCGAAGGCGTTGGGCGCGGCGGTCGGCGACACGTACAGCCGCGGCATGGGCTGGCGCGCGGCGGTGGAGAGCTCGCGGACGATCCGGTACATGGCGGGCTGCTCGATCTCCGACACCGGCCGCGCGTGCATGGCGCGGATCGCGATCTTGTCGGAGTTCCAGTAGGAGTACGCGGTCATGGCGAGGCCGGCCAGGGCGAACAGGAAGATGTACCGGCCGTTCGCCACGAACGCGCCGATGCCGAGCAGCACGGCCCACAGCACGCCGAACAGCAGCGCCGTCTTCAGACCGTTGTAGTGCCGGTGACCCATGTGCGTCCTTCCTCCCTCGCGGCCGACAACTCGTCCCGCGCTCCAGACAACGCTGCAGGCCGTCCGGCAGTTCCCCTACCCTGACCCCGCACATCCCCACGTCCCCGAGGAGACACCGTGCGCACCGTCCGCATCCTTGCCCTGGCCGCTGCGAGCGCGCTGGCGCTCGCGGCCTGCGCGCCCGTCGACGAGGGGAGCGACGCGACCGCGTCGTCCGCCGCGGCCGACGGCGCGCTCGACACGCTCACCGAGGGCGTGCTGACCATCGGCACCTCCGACCCGGCCTACGAGCCGTGGGTCGTCGGCAACGACCCGAGCAGCGGCGAGGGCTTCGAGGCCGCCGTCGCCTACGCCGTCGCGCAGCAGCTCGGCTACGACGCCGACCAGGTCGAGTGGGTCCCGGTCACGTTCGACCAGATCATCGCCCCGGGCGCCAAGTCGTTCGACTTCGCGATCAACCAGGTGTCGATCAGCCCCGAGCGCGCCGAGAACCTCGACTTCTCGTCGTCGTACTACGACACCGCGCAGGCCGTCGTGACGCTGGAGGGCTCGCCGGTCGCCGGCGCGACGTCGCTCGCCGAGCTGAAGGACGCGAAGCTCGGCGCGATGGTCGGCACCACCAGCCTGACGACCGCGCAGGACGCGATCGACCCGAGCACCGACATCCAGGTGTTCAACGACAACGACCAGGTGAAGCAGGCGCTGCAGGCCGGCCTGGTCGACGCGATCGTCGTCGACCTGCCGACCGCGCTCTACATCACCGCGGCCGAGCTCGACGGCGGCGTCCTGGTCGGGCAGCTGCCGGTCGACGACGCGGCCGAGTCCGACCAGTTCGGCCTGGTGCTCGACAAGGGCTCCTCGCTGACCGAGCCCGTCACCGAGGCCGTCGACGCGCTGCGCGAGGACGGCACGCTCGCCGACCTCGAGTCGCAGTGGCTCACCGACGCGGCCGGCGCCCCGGTCCTGCAGTAGTGCCCGCGGGACCCGCGGACCCCGCGATGCCGCCGGACGGCGCCCACCCCGCGTGGGCGCCGTCCGACCGGCAGCGCGCCCGCGACGCGTACCGGCGCGGCCAGACCCGCCGCTCGACGGTGGTCGCCCTGGTCAGCACCGTCGTGGTGGCGGGTCTCGCCGTGCTCGGGCTGGTGAGCTCGCCGGGGTGGCCCCGGGTCAAGCAGTCGTTCCTCGACCCCGAGGTTGCGTGGGCGTCGCTGCCGAAGGTGCTCGAGGGCCTGTGGCTGAACGTCCGCGTGATGGCGGTGTGCGCGGTGATCATCGTCGTCGTGGCGATGCTGCTGGCGCTCGCCCGGACGCTCCGCGGGCCGGCGTTCTTCCCGCTGCGCGCGCTCGCCACCGGCTACGTCGACGTGTTCCGCGGGCTGCCGCTGATCCTCGTGCTGCTGCTCGTCGGCTTCGGCCTGCCGGGCCTGCGGCTGCAGGGCATCCCGACCTCCGCGGTGGTGCTCGGCGGCCTGGCGCTGGTGCTGACGTACTCGGCCTACGTCGCCGAGGTGTTCCGCGCGGGCATCGAGTCGGTGCACCCGTCGCAGATCGCGTCGGCGCGGTCGCTGGGCCTCACGCGCGGCCAGACGCTCCGGCACGTCGTGCTCCCCCAGGCCGTGCGCCGGGTGGTCCCGCCGCTGCTGAACGACCTGGTGTCGCTGTCGAAGGACTCGGGCCTGATCTCGATCCTCGGCGCGGTGGACGCGGTGCGCGCGGCGCAGATCCAGACGGCGACCTACGCCAACTTCACGCCGTACGTGGTCGCGGGCGTGCTGTTCGTGCTGCTGACCATCCCGCTGACCCGGTTCACCGACGCGCTCGCGAAGCGCGGCGGCTGGCTGGGGTCGCAGAGCGGGCTCGCGGGGGCGGGGGCGATGCGATGACGGGCCCGACCTACCGCGCCGCCCCCGACGTGGTCCCCGCCGGGTCCCCCCTGCTGCGGGTGGACCGGGTCCGCAAGTCGTTCGGCGACCACGTGGTCCTCGACGACCTGTCCCTCGACGTCGCGGAGCACCGGGTCGTGGTGCTGATCGGCGCCTCCGGCTCCGGGAAGTCGACGCTGCTGCGGTGCGTCAACCTGCTGGAGGAGGTCGACGACGGCGTCATCGAGGTCGCCGGCCAGGAGGTCACCGACCCCCGGGTCGACGCGAACGCGGTGCGCGCCCGGATCGGCATGGTGTTCCAGGCGTACAACCTGTTCCCGCACCTGCGGGTGCTCGACAACGTGACGCTGGCTCCGCGGCTAGTCCACAAGGTCGGCAAGCGGGAGGCCCGGGAGCGCGCCGCGGCGATGCTGGAGCGGGTCGGGCTCGGCGCGAAGGCGCAGGCGTTCCCCGACGAGCTGTCGGGCGGTCAGCAGCAGCGCGTGGCGATCGCGCGGGCGCTGGTGACGCAGCCGGCGCTCATGCTGCTCGACGAGGTGACGAGCGCGCTCGACCCGGAGCTGGTCGGCGAGGTGCTGGACCTGCTCGGGGAGCTCAAGGACGAGGGCACGACCATGGTCGTCGCCACGCACGAGATGGCGTTCGCCCGGCACGTCGCCGACGAGGTCTGCTTCCTGCACCAGGGCCGGATCCTCGAGCGCGGCCCGGCGGAGCAGGTGCTGGGCGCCCCGCGCGAGCCCCGCACCCAGGAGTTCCTCCGCCGCTTCACGGGCTGACCCGGGGCGGCCCACCCCACGACAGTGGAAGGTTGTGACGGACGCGCCGTGCGCGTGTCCGTCACAACCTTCCACTGTCAGCCGGGCTGCTGGTCAGGCCTCGCCGGCCGCCTCGGCCAGCGCGATCCGGACCATGTCCTCGCGCGGCACGACCTTGACCCGCTCGCGCCCGTGCGGCTCGCCCAGCGCCCGCTCGTACGCGTCGAGCAGCTCCCAGCCGGCCCAGTGGATCGGGCGGGCGCCGCGCGCGGTGAGGAAGTCGACGACCGCCTGCGGCTCCGGCTCGGTGGCGGACAGGAACGGGTTGCCCGGCTCCGCGACGTCGCCGGCGTCCTCGACGAGGTGCCGGATGGTCTCGCTCGCGTCGGACTTGGTGTGCCCGATCAGGCCGACGGGGCCCCGCTTGATCCAGCCCGTGGTGTAGACGCCGGGGACGGGCTCGCCGTCGACGTCCACGACCCGGCCCTCGCGGTTGGCGATGACGCCCTTGGCCTCGTCGAACGGCACGTCCACCAGCGGCGAGCCGAAGTAGCCGACCGCGCGGTACACGGCCTGGACCGGCCAGTCGTGCGTGGCCCCCGTGCCCGCGACCGAGCCGTCGCCGGCCAGGGCGGTGCGCTCGGTCCGCAGCCCGACGACCTTGCCGTCCTCGCCGAGCACCTCGACCGGCTTGTGCAGGAAGTGCAGGTGGATGCGGCGGCTCGCCGTCAGCTCCTCCGGCTCCTTCAGCGTCCAGTCGGTCAGCGTCTTGACGACCTGCTTGGTCTGGTTCGACGAGTGGATGGCGGCCATCGAGCCCTCGTCGAAGTCGAAGTCCTCCGGGTACACGACGACGTCGACGTCCGGGACGTGGCCGAGCTCGCGCAGCTCCAGCGGGGAGAACTTGGCCTGGGCCGGACCGCGCCGCGCGAACACGTGCACGTCCGTCACCGGGCTGGCCTTGAGGCCGTCGTAGACGTTCTGCGGCACCTCGGTCGGCAGCAGGTCGTCGGCGTGCTTGGCGAGGATCCGGGCGACGTCGAGCGCCACGTTGCCGGCGCCGAGCACCGCGACGTGCTGCGCGGTCAGCGGCCAGGTGCGCGGCACGTCGGGGTGGCCGTCGTACCAGGACACGAAGTCGGCGGCGCCGTACGACCCGTCCAGCTCGATGCCCGGGATCGGCAGGTCGGCGTCCTTGATGGCGCCGGTCGCGAAGACCACGGCGTCGTAGTGCCGGCGCAGGTCCTCCAGCTTGAGGTCGACCCCGTAGTCGACGTTGCAGATCAGCCGGATGTCACCGCGCTCCAGCACCTTGTGCAGGGCGACGATGATCTGCTTGATCCGCGGGTGGTCGGGGGCGACGCCGTAGCGCACCAGGCCGAACGGGGCGGGCAGCCGCTCGATGAGGTCGATGGAGACGTCCAGGCCCGAGCGGCTCAGGATGTCCGAGGCGTAGATGCCGGCGGGGCCGGCGCCGACGACGGCCACGCGGACAGGGCGGTTCGAGGTCACGCAGGTGCCTTCCTTCATGGGGTCCGCCGACCAGTGTAGGACGGCCTAACCTCTGCCGATCTGCCGCGACTTCCCGCCGTTCTGCCCGCGGGGGCGTGGACGGCGCCCGGGCGCGTGGGTGGGCGGCGCTAGCGTCGGGTCGTGAGCACGCCCTCCCCGTCCGCCCCCGCCGGCCCGACCGCGGCCCCCGTGGCCCCCGCCGCCAGCGGCGCCCTCGACCCCCGGGGCCTCGCCGCCGGCCTCGGCGCCTACCTGCTGTGGGGCGTCCTGCCGCTGTACTTCGAGCTGCTGAAGCCGACGGGCGCCGTCGAGGTCGTGGCCCACCGGGTGCTCTGGTCGCTGATCTTCTGCGCCGTCGTGCTGTCGGCCACCCGCACCTGGCGCGCGCTCGGGGTCGTGCTCCGCTCGCGCCGGACGATGGCGCTGGTCGCGGCCGCGAGCGTCCTGCTGGCCGTGAACTGGCTGACGTTCGTGTTCGCCGCGCTGGGCGGGCACGTGGTCGACGCCGCGCTCGGCTACTTCATCAACCCGCTGGTCACCGTGCTGCTCGCGGTCCTCGTGCTCCGCGAGCGGCTGCGCCGGACGCAGTGGGTGGCGCTCGGGTTCGGCGTGGCCGCTGTCGTCGTCATCACGGTCGGGCTCGGGCGGCTGCCGTGGGTGGCGCTGACGCTCGCCGGGTCGTTCGGCGTCTACGGCCTGCTGAAGAACCGCGTCGGCCGCAGCGTCGCCGCCGCGCCGGGGCTCGCCGCGGAGACGCTGGTGCTCGCGCCGGTCTCCGCCGGGTACCTCATCTGGCTCGGGGCGTCCGGCGGGTCGACCTTCGCCGCCACCGGCGTGTGGCACGCGCTCGCGCTGGCCGGGACCGGCATCGCGACGGCGCTGCCGCTGCTGCTGTTCGGGGAGTCGGCGCGCCGGCTGCCGCTGAGCGTCGTCGGCAGCATGCAGTACCTGGCTCCGGTGCTGCAGCTGATCATCGGCGTGCTGGTGCTGCACGAGACCATGCCCCCGGCGCGGTGGTGGGGGTTCGGGCTCGTCTGGGTGGCCCTCGTGCTGCTCACCGTCGACGGGGTGCGGACCCAGCGCGCGCAGCGGCTGGGTGCGGCGGCCGCGGCACCCGCACCCGCCGTCGCGTCCTGACGGGCCCGGCCACCCGGCCGAGCCCGCGCGGCGACGGTCAGCCCCTCCGGCGCCGCCCCGCCACCCGCGCGGCCAGCGCCGCGAGCAGCACCACGGCGGTCCCGCCGATCCCCCACCACACGGCTCCGGCGCGCGCGCCCGCCAGCGGGTCCGCCCGCGGCGACACGTCGACGGTCCGCACGTCGGCCGCCTGCGCGTCGGGGCGCCCGTGCACCGGGCTCACCGGCCCGGGCGCGGTCCCGTCGTCGACGAACGCCAGGGCCGCGTCCGGCCGCACCACGCCCCAGCCGACGAGGTCGTCCCGCTCGGCCGGCTGCGCGCGGGCGGCGGTGACCTCGAGCCGGTACGCCCACTGCGCGGGCGTCTCCTCGGGGTACCGCTCGGCGAGCAGCGCCACGGCGGCGCTGACGTAGGCGGTCGCGAAGCTGGTGGAGGTGCCCTCGCCGGACAGCATGCAGTCGCCGGCCGCGTGGAAGGTCGTGAGGACGTTGGTGCCCGGCGCGGCGACGTCGACGTGCTCGCCGTGGATCGCGTCGCCCGCGGGCCGGTCGTCCACGTCCACGGCGGTCACCGACAGCACGCCGTCGTACGCGGCAGGGTACCGCGGGCCGTCGGTCTCGTCGCTGCTGGTGTTCCGGTTGCCGGCGCTGGCGACCACCAGGGACCCGGCCGCGGTCGCCCGCCGGACGGCGTCGGCCAGCGCCGGGGTGTCGTTCGGCGTGCTCATCGAGACGTTGACGACCCGGGCCCCCGCGGCCACGGCGGCGTCGATCCCCGCCGCCATGCGGCCGGCGTCCGGGGCGACGCCCTGCTCCCGGGCCTGGTCGTCGTCGGCGTAGTAGACCCGCACCGGCAGGATCGTGGCGCCGGGCGCGAGGCCGACGACGCCCGAGTCGGCGTCCGGCAGCAGCCGCGCGGCGATCTGCCCCGCGACGGCCGTGCCGTGCCCGGCGGTGTCGGTGCGGCCCGCGGGGTCGCCGGCGGCGCCCACCAGGTCGACCCCGGGGACGACGACGTCGGCCAGGTGGGCGTTGCCCGGGTCGACGCCGGAGTCGACGACGGCGACCAGGACGCCCTCGCCCGTCGCGGACCGCCAGGCGCGCTCGGCGGCCAGGCGGGCCAGGGCCGGCGGGGCCTCGGCGACGTACTGGGTCTTCTCCTGGGTGCACTGCGTCGTCGTGGCGGCGGGCAGCCGCGCGGGGACCGGGCCCGCCGCGAGCGCGGCGCCGACGCCGGGGCCGGTCAGCAGGAGGGCGGCGGCCAGGCCGGCGAGGACCGGACGCCCGCCCCGCGCGGGTCGGGGCGTCACGGCGCCTCGGTGCTCGCGCCCGTCGAGCCCGTCGTCGCGTTGAGGCCGGACGCCGCGGTGCCGCCCGAGACCTCGGTCGCGGCCGCCTCGACGGTCAGGTCCGGCCCGGCCGGCAGCAGGTCCGCCCACGCCGGGGGCACCCGGGTCACGTCGTCGGGCACGTAGCCGAGCCGGGCCAGCACCTCGTCGCCCGCGTCCGGCACGGGGTACGCGCGGCCCGAGCCGTCCACCAGCCGCACGGTCGCGGCCGCGCCGTCCGTCGTCTGCGCGCGCACCAGGGCGCCCGATCCCGGAGCCACCCGCACGCCCGCGGCGACCTCGGCCCCGTCGCGCAGGACCAGGTCGACCCGCTCCGCGTCGCCGGTGGTGAGCACGACGCAGGCGGTCGACCCGGCGGCCGGCAGGGTCGGCACCACGGCCGGCAGGTCCGCCGGCGCCACCGGCGTCGCCGAGGTCCGCACGGCGGCGATCTCCGAGGCGGTGACCTCGAGCGGCTGCGCGGCGAGCTCGCCGGCGCCGAGCAGGTACAGCGGGTACGCGAGGTCAGACAGCGGCGCCAGCTCGCCCCGCGCGTCGACCACGTAGCGCCGGGCGCCGTCGCCGACCCCGGTCACCTCGACCAGCGTGCCGACCCGGGTGTCGATCGGCAGCCCGCCCTCGGGCAGCGCGGCGTCACCGGCGCCGTCGACGGTGAGCGGCGCGAGGTCCGAGCCGACCGGCACCAGGTTGAGCCAGTCGGCGCCCGCGGCGAGCGGCGTGGCGGTGTCCAGGCCGAGCGCGCGGAGCACCGCGGCCTCGTCGCCCGCGGGGATGCGGTGCCGGGTGCCGTCGGACACGAGGTAGAGGGTCCCGGCCGCCTGCACGAGAGCGCCGGCTCCCGGGTCCGCGACCGGGGCGGGGGCGTCGGGGTCGATCGTGAGGGCGGTGCCGCCGTCGGGCGCGACGCACGCCTCCCAGCCCGTCGCCGCCAGCCGGCTCGCCAGCGGGAGCTCGTCCGGGGCGCCCGCGATGCCGATGGTCGCGCCGCGCGGCGCGTCCGTGATGTCGTCCTCGCTCACGTCGACCACGTGGAACGAGCCGGAGTCGAGCACGAGGCGCGCGCTCGTCACGTTGAGCACCGGGTGCAGCGTGCCCTGGATGCCGACGTACCGGCTGCCGTCGCCCTCGACGATGATCAGCGACTGGTCGTCCCAGCCGTCCGGAAGGGTGGGGCTGAGCAGGCCGAAGCCCAGGCTGCCGAGCACCAGCAGCACCGACAGCGAGACGCCCGCGACGACGCCGCGCAGCGGCTTGGTGGGCTCGAGCTCCCGCCCGCCGGGCGCGCCGCTGGTGAACGCCGTGAGCAGCCGCCGACGGCTGTACGTCTGGGCCTCGACGAGGTCGCGCTTGGACGCCACGGGTCAGACCAGGCCCGCCGCGACGACGCCGAGCGGCAGCAGCAGGGCCAGGCAGGCGATCTCCAGGAAGTCGCCGAGCCGCGCCAGGCCGACCCGGCGGCGCGGGGCGACCAGGCCGAGGCCGACGACCACCGCAGCAGCGGCCCCGGCGACGCCCACGAGCGCCGGGCGCCAGCCCGGGTGCTGCGCGGCGGCCACGACCGCGACGACCACCAGGAGCGCCACCGACAGCCCGACGGTGAGCAGCACGTCGAGCCGCGAGTAGGTCTGCCGCGTCGCGAGCAGCAGGCCCGCCGCGGCGAGCACCAGCAGCACGGTCGCGGCGACGCCGGTCGCGACCACCGCGGGCGCCGACACCAGCGCGAGCACCCCGATCGCGACCCGCAGCGCCACCTGGATGCGGTGGCCCGCGGCGAGCTGCGCCCGCACCCGGGCGGACTGCACCGCGGGCGGGTCGGCGAGGATCTCGGCGTCGTTGCGCGGCGACACCACGCGCAGCGGCGTGCTCGACAGCGCGAGCCACGGGACGCCGATGCTGGCGGTCGCGACGACGGCCACCACGACGGCGAGCACCTCGCCGGGGCGGGCGTCGGTCAGGGCGATCGCGGTCCCGGCCACGGCGAGCGCGAGGCCGCCGGCCAGCGGCGCGGCGCTCAGCTCGCGGCGGTCCACGAGCGCGGGCATGCCCAGCAGGCCCGCGACCAGCACCCCGGTCCCGGCGAGCGCGGCGGGCCAGCCCCAGGACGGCGGCGCGGAGGTCGCGGTCAGCCCGGCGACCGCGGCCAGCACCGGCGCGGTGAGCACGAGCACCCGGCCGGCAGCGGGCTCGGTGCCCACGCGTCCGACGACGGCGCCCGCGACCAGGGCGAGCAGCGCCGCGAGCGCGGCGACGACCGGCGGGACGAGGGACGACTGGTCGGCGCCGAGCAGCAGCGCGGCGCCGGCGAGCAGCAGCGCGCCGGCCGCCCACGCGGCGCTCAGCGCGGAGTCGCGCGGCGTCCAGGGCGCGTACTGGTTCTCCACCGCGTCGGCCACGGCCTCCACGACGTCGTCGTAGATCCGCTCCGCCTCGCGGCGCGCGCCCGACTCCAGCGTGAGCACGGCGCCGTCCTCGACGCCCTCGGCGAGCAGGCTGCGCGCGGAGTCGATCGGCGTGCCGTCGGCCCGCACCAGGCGGTAGCCGCCGTGCGCGGTGGCGGCGTCGAGCAGGCCCAGCGCGCGGGCCAGGCCCGGGACGACCTCGGCCATCGGCACGGCGCCCGGGATGCCGAGGTCGAGGCGGCGGTCCCCAGCGGTCACCGACACCCGCACGAGCGTCCCCACGGACGTCGTGCTGGCGGGTGCGTCTGTCATCGGGTCCCCTGTACTCCCTGGGCAGGTCGGCGGTCAGCATAGCGACGGCAGCCGATCCCGCCCGCGGGGCGCACGGGTGGGCGCGGCCGTCCGGGTGGACTCGCGGGCCTGGTGCCCGGACGGCGGTCCCCCGCGCGGAGGGCGATGTGCCCGGCAAATGGGACGCCGGGTGACAGACCACGCGGCCCGACTGGGCCGAACGGGTGATCCGTGACACCAGTCAGCGTGGTTGTCCACAGGGCGGGTGATCCCACCTGACGTGTCCGCGACCTGTCGGATAGCCTCGTCGCGGTTCCGGGGTCGAGTGAGCTCGGGCACAGGCGGCGCCGCAGGGGTGCACGTCAGGCAGGCCCACCGGGCCGTGTAGGGGGAGGTGACATGGCAGCAGAGGTCTCCGCAGCAGACGGCGCGCTCAAGCAGGGCGCCGACGCCGTGGTCCAGAGCCGTGGGGAGCTGCAGCGCGAGCTGAGCGCCCTCGAGGGCAAGCTGTCCGGCATCGGGTCGCACTGGCAGGGCCAGGGCGCCGTCGCGTTCAACGCGCTGATGGCCCGGTGGCGCGAGGACGCGAACAAGATCGTGTCCGCGCTCAACGAGTTCGAGGCCAACCTGCTCACCTCGCAGTCGACGTACACCGCGTCGGACGAGTCGCAGCAGTCCACCTTCAGCCGCCTTCAGGGCCGGCTGGGCTGACCGGGAGAGGACGAGACGATGGCTGACCTCAAGGTCAACTTCGGTGGCCTGTCCACCGCCGCCGCCGACATCCAGTCGAGCGCGAGCAACATCGAGTCCCGCCTGGCGGACCTCGACCGCTCCCTGCAGCCGCTCCGGGCCAACTGGTCCGGCGAGGCGTCGACCGCCTACACCGCCGCCAAGGCGAAGTGGGAGGCCGCGCTGACGGACATGAAGGCGCTGCTGGCCGACGTCGGCCGCGCGGTGTCGACCTCCGGCGAGGAGTACCAGTCCACCGAGCGGGCCAACGCCGCCCGCTGGTGAACCAC
The DNA here is from genome assembly GCF_058792015.1 of Cellulomonas sp. EB106-03-03-XG116. Classification (NCBI taxonomy): domain Bacteria; kingdom Bacillati; phylum Actinomycetota; class Actinomycetes; order Micrococcales; family Cellulomonadaceae; genus Cellulomonas; species Cellulomonas sp. EB106-03-03-XG116. The sequence continues at coordinate 5,380 of NZ_JBYTEP010000043.1, read as the reverse complement.
CCCGGCCGCGGCGCCTGAGCGCCGGGCCGACCCAGCACGACCCGCGCGGTCGCGCCCGCCGTCACCCACGACGGCTGCGGCGCGACCGCGCGGCCATCGCGTCGCAGGGGGCGACGCGGACGAGACTTCTTGCGGAGGACGGACGTGGCAGGCGACGTCGAGCTGGACACGCAGGTTCTGGAGGGCCGGCTGCGCCAGCTGGTGACCCTGTTCGACGACACCGAGCGGCTCAAGGGCCAGATCGAGTCCCTGCGTGCGAACCAGACCGGCGGCGTGTGGCCGGAGGAGATCCCCAGCGTCCAAGATTTCGCGAACCGGTACCGCGAGGCGTTGCGGCAGGCGGAGGACCGCCTCGCGGCGATCCGGACGGCGATCGACGCGTGCAGGCAGGCTCTCAGCGACACGGGGCGCTCGCTCCAGGAGCAGGACGCAGCGGTCCAGGAGCAGTTCCGCCAGCTCGAGGCCCGGTTCGACTCAGCCAGCTCCTCGCCGTCGGGCCGCGGGCTGTGAGGTCGGCGACATCAAGCCGCGCCCGTCGCGCGGCCGCGATGGGCGCCGTGGTCGGCGCGCTCGCTCTCGTCGCTCCGGCCTCAGCAGACGCGGCGAGCGGGGACGTCGACGACGGCCGCTGGTACTACTCTGCGACCGGGCTCGCGGAGCTGCACGAGCGCACGACGGGCGAGGGCGTCACGGTCGCGGTCCTGGACGGGCGGGTCAACACCCAGGTCGCCGACCTCACCGGCGCGGACGTTCAGCCGCACGAGCCCTCGTTCTGCGCGGCCGAGGCCGGAGGCCCGGCCTACCCGGGGACGACGACCGACGCGGACGGCAAGCACGCCACCTCGATGGCGACGATGCTCGTCGGCCAGGACGTCGGGACGGGCGGGGCCGCCGGCATCCCGGGCGTGGCGCCCGGCATCACGCTCCGGACGTACGCGATCATCGTCGAGGGGCTCCCGTGCGAGACGCCCGCGGGCCAGGAGAACAGCCAGGACGATGCGTTCCGCGCCGCTCTCGCCGACGGCGCGGACATCATCGCGGTCCCGGGCGACAACAACTTCTCCTCGACCGTGATCGCGGAGGCTCTGCGGGCCGGCGCCATCATCGTCGCGGCCGGTGGGAACGAGGGCTTCCTCGGCGGTCTGCCCGCGACCTACAACGGCGTCCTCAGCATGGGCACGGTGACGCCGGACGTCACCCTGGCCGAGGGCAACCCCGGCAACGAGCTGCTCGGCGCGGTCGCTCCTGGCGCCAACATCCGCGCCCTGAACGGGACCTACGACGGCTACGTCACCACGACCGGGTCGTCGAACGCGACGGCCTACGCTGCCGGCGCGCTGGCCCTTCTGTGGTCGTTGCACCCTGATGCCTCAGCCGGCCAGATCCTCCAGGCGATGGTCCACACCACGGACGGGCAGGTCAAGGAGACCCCCGTCCACGACTTCGGCTGGGGATACGGCACGGTGAGCCCGCGGGGCATGCTCTCGGTCGACCCGTCGACCTACCCCGACGCCAACCCGTTCCTGGTCGACGACGCCGACAGGAGCCCGACGGTGGCCGAGGTGCTCGGCACGGCCGCGACGGGCTCCCCGGCAGCCGAGGCCGAACCAGACGACGCAACGGACGACGGCGACGTGTCAGCCGTCCCTGACGCGACCGACGACGCATCCGGCCTCCCCGTCCCCGCACTCGTCGGAGGAGGAATCGCCCTCGTCGCCGCCGCCGCGGTCCTGGCGCTCCTCCTCGCACGGCGGAGACGCACCGCACAGCCGGAAGCGGGGACGCAGGACGCCGTAACGCCGACCTACGCAAGGGGGAATCATGGGTGACCACGCCGACCAGCTGAGCCGTGCAGGCGAGGCCGACCTGGGTGTCGTCGACACGTCCGTCCGCCAGCTCTCGTCCTACTCGTCGAGCATGGAGCCCACCGTCGACACCCTTCGTGCCGTGGGCAGCGAGCCGGGGGTCACCGGTGCGAGCGCCGACGCCGCGAGCGAGACGTTTGCGACGCTCGCGCGCGACGTGGCGACCGTCGCCGACTACCTGACGAAGCTCGCTCAGGGCGGCGCCCAGGCGAGCGCGGCGATCGTCGCTGCGAAGCAGGCGTACGCAGCACTCCCGGACGGCGAGCTGTCGTTCGGGGAGCGGGCTGCCCTCACCGCCGCCGGCACCGTCGCCCTTCCCGGGGTGGGTACGGTCACCGGCATGGTGGCGGGCGAGGTCCTGTCGCGCCAGCGTGAGCAGAAGCGCGAGGCGGAGGCCGCGGCTGCGCTCGGGGATCTCGACTCCGCGCTCTCGGTCATCGACGTGGGGCCCCCGGCGTCACGAAGCAGCGAGGACCCCGCGTCCGGCACCACCGGAGGAACCGGCGGCTCGTCCGGCGGTTCGGGCGGTCCCAGCGTCTCCGGCGGTTGGTCCGGCGGCTCGTCCGGCGGCATCAGCCAGGGCGTCAACGCCTACTCTCCCGGCTCCGGCGGCAGCGCGGGACTCGTCGGGTCTTCGTGGACGCCCGGCGGTGGCTCCACCGGCGGGGTGACTACCGGCTCCGGCGGCTCCGGCGGCAGCGGCTCGGGTGGCACCGTCAGCTCCGACCCGATCTTCACCGGCGGCGGCTCGACCGGCGGCGGCAGCGGCCTCGGTGGCGGTCACGTCCCCGGTTCGGGCGACGGCACCTCCTCCGACGGCCTCGTCGGCGGCACCATCCCGGGCGGCTCCGGCACGGGCGCCGGCGCGTTCCTCGGCGGCTCCGGCTCGTCGGGTGGCAGCGGCGCGAACAGCCTCGCCGGCCTCGGTGCGGGCGGTCTCGCGGGCGGCCTGACCATCGGAGGCGCGGCGCTCGGCGGCGCGGGCCTCAACCGGCTCGCCGCCGGCGGCGCGGGTGGCATGGGCGGGCTCGGCGGCGCGGGCAGCGTCGGCGGCCTCGGCGCTGCGACGGGTGTCTCGCTCGGGACGGTCGGTGCTGGCACGTCCGGCTCCGGCTTGTCCGGCTCGACCTCCGCCCTCGTCCAGGGCTCGCAGGCTGGCACCGCTGGCGCTGGCGCATCCGGTGCCCGCTCCGGCGGCATGATGGGCGCCCCGATGGGCGGCGGCGGCGGTGCGGGAGCCGCCAAGGGCTCGAAGCGCCGCGGCTCCGGCGGGCTGCTCGCCCCGGACATCGACGTCGAGGAGGGCGCCGAGCGCCCCGACCTGGGCGCGGCCGCACGGGCCGGCGGGCGCGACTCGCTCCGCCCCAGCGCCCCGGTGTCCGGCATCGTGGACGACGACCAGGACGACTGGTGAGTTCGGCGCGCGGCCGGCGGGCGGCGGCGTGAGCCGCACCACCGGCCGCGCGCGTCGTCACTGCCGTCGGCCCGCGTTCACCGTTGCGACAGCCGTGGCTGCCGCCGCCACCGCGACGGTGCTCTGTCCGGGCTGGGCCGCCGCCGCGGTCCCCGGCGCGGACGACGGGCGATGGTTCTACGAGGCGACGGGCCTCGCCGAGCTCCACGAGCGCACGACCGGCGCCGGCGTCACCATCGCGGTGCTCGACGAGGCGGTGAACCTGGAGGTCGCCGACCTCGCGGGCGCCGACGTCCAACCGCACGAGCCGTCGTACTGCGCCGCCGAGGAGGGCGGAGAGGCGTACCCCGCCACCTCGGTGGAGGCCGTGGCGAAGCACACCACGTCGATCGCCACGATGATCGTGGGCACCGACGCGGGCGCCGGGGGCGCTGCCGGCATCCCTGGCGTGGCTCCCGGAGCGACCGTGAGGACCTACGCGGTCCGTTACGGCGACCTGCCGTGCGAGACACCTGCCGGCCAGGAGAACTACCAGGACGACGCCATCCGGGACGCCGTCGCCGACGGCGCAGACATCATCGCTGTGCCCGGTGCCGGGACATTCACGACGGATGGCATCGCCGACGCGCTGCGCGCAGGCGTCATCGTCGTCGCGGCCGCGGGCAACGACGGCGAGCTGACCGGCTTGCCGGCGATCGCGAACGGAGTCGTCACCGTCGGGACGGTCACCTCGGACGTCACGCTCGCCGAGGGCAGCCCGAACGGCCCCACACTGGCAGCCGTCGCCCCGGGAGCGCGCATCCGCGTGATGCAGGCGGACTGGAGCACCTACGGGACGACCACGGGGTCGTCGAACGCCACGGCGTACACCGCGGGAGCCCTCGCCCTGCTCTGGTCGCTCTACCCGGACGCGACCGACGGCCAGATCATCCAGGCGCTGATCCACACCACGGACGCCGAGGTCAAGGAGACACCCTCCCGCGAGACGGGATGGGGCTACGGCACGGTCAGCCCTCGCGGACTCCTGTCCGTCGATCCGACCACCTACCCGGACGCGAACCCGCTGCTCCTGGACGACGGCCGCGCCCCCCTGGTCTCTGACGTCGTCGGCGGTGACGAGCCGACCGCGACGCCGGCCAGCGAGCCCGCCGGCGCGGCAGTCGACGACGTCGCGACGGCCGACACCGCCGCGCCGAGGCCCGGCTCCGGGATCCCGGCGGGCGCACTCGTGGCGGGCGCGGTCGGCGTCCTCCTGGTAGCCGGCACGGCAACTGCGGTCGTCCTCGGCCGTCGGCGTAGGGCGCGGCCTCCAGGGGCCTGACCGCCGGCACGGGATGCGCGCGATCCGGTGCGCGCCGCAGGCAGCGAGCAGGACCTCACGCGAGCGGGCACGTCGAGGTGCTTGATCTGAGAGCACGAACGCGGCGGTGCCGGTGCCCGCGGCCGACGTCGATCGAGCCGGTACGTCGCCTCGCCGAGCTCCGCGACGCGTCCCTCAGCCCCGCGCCGCCCCCGGCGCGTCGATCCGCACCCCGCGGTCCCCCACCTGGATCGTCGACCCCGACGGCACCAGCACCCGCTGGTCCGCCGGCACCGGCACGACCCGCCCGCCGGGCAGCCGCAGCGTCGTCCCGTTGCCCGACCCGGCGTCGGACACCCAGAACGTGCCGTTCTCGATCCCGAACCGCGCGTGCGTGCGCGAGACGCTGCGCTCCGGGTCGTCCACCACGATGACGTGGTCGCAGCGCTCGCCGGCGGCCGGGCGCGGGGCGCGGCCGATGAGCCCCGGCCCGGTGACGGACATGACCTGGCCGGTGTCGAGGGTGACCAGGAACGGGGACGGCTGCGCCTGGTGGTGCACCACGCGCGGGGCGGCGGGCTCCGGGGCCGGCTGGGCCGGGACCACGGGGCGGATGCCGACGGACGCGGCCTCGGCGGCGGGCTGCGCCGCGGCGGCCGGGGGCTGCTGCGGCTGGTCCACCGCCGGGGCCGCGGGGGCCTGCGCGGCGGCCCGGGCGGCGCGCCGACCGGTCGGGGCGCCGGTGGCGCCGTCGGCGGACGCTGTCTCTTCTCCACATCTGACGCTGCCGACGAAGGCCGT